>JAFARH010000341.1 GCA_019245555.1 Betaproteobacteria bacterium | reverse complement strand
CGGCTGTGGCTCGCTCGCCGGGCTCGCGGCTGTCTATGGCTGGGGCGTCGTGCGCGCGCGCCGTAAACTGCCCGCGACGTGACGATCGATCTCCCTCCGCACGTCATCTCGCGCGACGAGACGCGCTATCCGCGCCAGCCCCTCGGCGGCAAGCAGTCCGACTGGTCGCGGGAGCGGCCGGTGAGCGCGGCGGAGATGATCGCGGCGATGGACGAGGCGGGCATCGAGCGTTCGGTGCTGGTGCAGGCCTCCACCTGCTACGGCTCCGACAACCGCTATGTCGCCGACTCGGTCGCGTCGTTTCCCAAGCGCTTCGGCGGGGTGTTCTCGGTGGATGTGCTTGCGCCGGGGGCGCCGGAGGAGATCCAGCGCTGGAAAGAGCGAGGCCTTATCGGCCTGCGCGTGTTCGTGGCCGGGCATACGGCGAAGCAGGACGTGCGCCTCGACGATCCGCGCTCCTTCCCGGCGTGGCAGCGCGCGCAGGAGCTCGGCCTGCCGGTCTGCGTGCAGGCGCGCGCGCCGGACCTGCCGCAGCTCGCGGCGATGCTCGAGCGCTTCTCAAAAACGCGCGTGGCCCTCGACCACATGGCGCGTCCCGATCCAAAAGATCCGGCGAGCCTGCTCGCGCTCGCGAAATACGAGAACCTCTTCCTCAAGCTCACCACGCACAACCTGCACGACGTGCCGCCGGGCTTCATCGAGCGCGTAGTGAAGCACTTCGGCGCTTCGCGCGTGGCGTGGGGCTCGAACTATCCGGCGGCGAAAGGCAACCTCAAGGACCTCCTCGAGCAGATGCGCGGCGCGCTGCGCGGTCTGAAGGAAACAGAGCGCGACTGGATCTTCTCGCGCACCGCGCAAACCCTCTATTCCGGACAACGTCCGTAATTATTCGCAGCCGGTAAACGGGGCGGACAGCGCCGCGTTAAGCACGCATGGGAGGTGCCATGCACGCCCCGAGGGCGGAAAGTATCGCGCAGTTGGTGCACGCCGTCAGGGGGGAGCGGGTGCTCTTCGATGCCGATCTCGCCCGGCTTTACAACGTGTCGACCGCGCAATTGAACCAAGCCGTGCGACGCAATCGGAACAGGTTCCCGGGCGACTTCATGTTCCGCATAACCGAAGCCGAATGGCGCGCCCTTAAATTACCAAGCGCTGGCCAGCGGATGATGTCACAGATTGTGACATCATCCCGACGCAAACTTGCCGCGCTGCCCTACGCATTTACAGAGCAAGGCGTAGCGATGCTCTCAAGCGTCCTCCGCTCTGCCCGGGCCGTCGAAGTAAACATCGCGATCATGCGCACGTTTGTGCAGCTCCGCCGGTTAATGGACTCCAACCGCGACCTCGCACGCAAGATCGAGGCGATGGAGAAGCGGTACGACGAGC
Organism: Betaproteobacteria bacterium; assembly: GCA_019245555.1. Lineage (GTDB taxonomy): Bacteria > Pseudomonadota > Gammaproteobacteria > Burkholderiales > SG8-39 > SCGC-AG-212-J23. The sequence continues at coordinate 7,790 of JAFARH010000341.1, read as the reverse complement.
AGTTCTCGGTCGTCTTCACTGCCATCAAGCGCCTGATCGCGGAAGACGATGCCCGGCGCGTGAGCCCGAAGCGCCGCATCGGCTTTGTGACTTGACCAGCCCGCTGTAGGACCAAGGTCCAATGGGGCGCTTGAGACGAGGCTCCTATCCTTCGGCCACTTTGCAGATCATCGATCCTGTCTTCTACGGCAGCATCGTCGGTGGGGTGCTGTTCGTCGCGATCCTCGCGTGCCTCGCGCTTGGGCGCTGGCTCGGCCACCACATGCATGCTCGAACTGGCGCGCCGATGGCGACCATCGGCTCGCTCGAGACGGCGGTCTTCGGCCTGCTCGGCCTTCTGATCGCCTTTACGTTCTCCGGCGCGCTCTCGCGCTTCGATACGCGGCGCGTGCAGGCGGTAGACGAGGCCAACGCCATCGGCACCGCCTACCTGCGCATCGACCTCGTGCCGGCAGCGGCGCAGCCAAAGCTGCGGGACACCATGCGCGCGTATACAGATGCGCGCATTGCCACATATAAGAAACTTCCTGACATCGCCGCGGCGCGGGCCGAGGTGGAGCGCTCGCAGGCGCTGCAGAGCGAGATCTGGCAGCAGGCCGTGGCAGCGACGCAGCTGAAGGATGCCAGGCTCGGCAGCGACATCCTGCTGCTGCCGGCGGTAAACGCCATGTTCGACATCAGCAGCGTGCGTCTTGCCGCGACTCAGATCCATCCGCCGACCATCGTCTACATCATGCTGATCGCGCTGGCGCTTGCCTCGGCGCTCCTCGCCGGCTACCAGTCGGCCGCTGACAAGGACTACGACTGGATCCACAAGCTCGGCTTCGCCGCGATCGTCTCGCTGACGGTCTACGTCATCCTCGACATCGAGTACCCACGTCTCGGCCTCGTGCGCCTCGACGCCATCGACCAGTTGCTCGTCGACGTCCGCGCCAGCATGAAGTAAGGCTTGTAGGGTTTTTTCTGTCCGGTGGAACGTGCGCGCAAAGAAATTTTTGCGCGGCCGCAACGAAAAAAATTTTTTCGGCAAAACCGATTGACGTCGCGCGCGGCGCGTTGCATTCTTCGTTCGCTTCAAAAATCCAACGTTGAAGTGGCTGGCTCTGGGGAGGGCTTGTGCTTCATGACATTCACACCCGCGCGCTGAAGCGGGCCTCCGAGATCCTCGGCGGCGAAGACAAGCTCATGATTTTTCTCGGTGCGAGCGAGGTGGATTACTCCACCTGGGTGAACCAGCACGAGTTGCCGCGCAACATCTTCCTGCGCCTGGTCGACCTCATCACCGACGACGACGTGCGGCGCGTCGCCGCCTCAACGCACCGCTAGCTGCTCAAGCTATTCCTGTGGACAGGCTGTGGATAGCCTGTGCGCAGGCTGTTGAGCGTTTCTTCGACGTTAGCCACGGCACGGGGCTTGCGGCGCCTTTTGTTTCTAAGGAGCCCTGAACCATGAAAGCCGTCGTTTTCCACGGTATCGGCGACATTCGCCTCGAGACCGTCCGCGAGCCGAAGATCCGCGAGGCCACCGATGCCCTGATACGCATCACCGCGAGCGCCATTTGCGGCACCGATCTCCATTTCATCCGCGGCACGCTCTCCGGGATGAAGCCCGGCACGATCCTCGGCCACGAGGCGGTGGGCATCGTCGAGGAATGCGGCAAGGACGTGCGCAACCTGCGCATTGGCGATCGCGTGGTCGTCCCGTCGACCATCTCATGTGGCTATTGCAGCTACTGCCGCGCCGGCTACCAGGCGCAGTGCGATGTGGCGCATCCCGAAGGCCCGCACGCCGGCACCGCGTTCTACGGCGGCGGCGACGCGGGCGGCAATTTCGAAGGGCTGCAGGCCGAGTACGCGCGCATTGCCTATGCGGCGGCGAACCTCGTGAAGCTGCCCGACAGCGTGAACGACGACCAGGCGATCCTCCTCTCCGATATTTTCCCGACGGCCTACTTCGGCGCCGACCTCGCCGAGATCAAGCCGGGCGACACGGTGGTGGTCTTCGGCTGCGGGCCGGTCGGACAGTTCGCGATCGCGAGCGCGAAGCTCCATGGCGCGTGCCGCGTGTTCGCGGTCGACTGCGTCGAGTCGCGGCTCGAGCTGGCGCAGGAGCAGGGCGCGGAGATCATCAACTTCAACAAGGAAGATCCGACCGAGGTGCTGCTGCGCATGACGGGCGGTATCGGCCCTGACCGCGCCATCGACGCAGTCGGCGTCGACGCGGTCGCGCCGAGCTCGGGCCCGGCAGCGAAGGAAGCGGCGAAGCAGCGCGCCGAGTTCCTGAAGGAGCTGAAGGAAGTCGCGCCGGAGGCGAACAAGCGCGGCCGGCAATGGCGCGCGGGCGACGCGCCTTCGCAGGTGCTGGAGTGGGCGGTGCGCTCCCTCGCCAAGGCCGGCACCCTCGGCATCATCGGCGTCTATCCGGAAGGCAAGCTCTTCCCGATCGGCGATGCCATGGAGAAGAACCTCACCATCAAGGCCGGCAACACGCCGCACCGCAAGTACCTGCCGCACCTCGTCGACCTCGTCGCAAGCGGCGTGATCGACCCGACCATGATCCTCACGCAAACCGAGCCGCTCACCGACGCGATCGAGGCCTACAAGGCCTTCGACCGCCGCGAAGAGGGCTGGGTGAAAGTGGAACTGACGCCAGGCGCGAAGGAGCTCAAAGCCGCCTAATTACTGGATCACGCGGTCGGCGCGAGAGAGCACCGGCGCCGGGATGCGGATGCCGAATGCCCGGGCGGTCTTCGGGTTCACCGCCAGGGTGAACACCGTTGGGCGTTCCACCGGAATTTCACCGGCTTTGCCGCCCCTGAAGATGCGGTCGGCGATGGCCGCGAGGTGCTTGTACTGCACGACCACGTCCGTGCCGTAGGAGACGAGGCTGCCCTCTTCGACGAACTGTGTCTCGGCGGCGATCGTCGGCAGGCGGTACTGGATGGCGAGCTCGGCGACGAGCTTGCGGTTCACCTCGAGCACTTCGTCGCTCGCTATATAGACCGCCTCGAGCCGCTGGTTCGCGGCCTGGGCGAACGCGGTCTTCAGGTCCGAAAGCGAGCGCACGTCGAAGAACCGCACGGCGATGCCGAGGGATTTGCCGGCGCTTTCCAGGAGCTCGCGCTGCCTCGCCACCTCCGGGCCGCCGAAGTTGGCCATGGCGCCGATGACACGGATGCGCGGAAACATCTCCTGCAGGAGCTCGAGCCGCACCGCCATCACCTGCGGTCCCGACGCGTACATGACGCCGGTGATGTCATCGCCCGGGTGCCCGAGGTCCGCGACGAGGCCGTCGGCGACCGGATCGGCGACGCCGGCAAAGAGGATCGGGATCGAGCTCGTCGCCTTCTTGCACGCCGCCGCGGCGGGCCGGCCATGCGCGAGGATGAGATCGGCTTTCTGCTGGACCGCCTCCGCGCAGAGCGCGGGAAAGCGGCGGTCCTGTCCGTCGGCCGAGCGATAGAAGATGGCGAGATTTTTTCCGTCCAGATAGCCAAGCTCGTGCAAGCCCTGGCGAAAGGCGGTGAAGTTGAGGACATTCGCCGAGGACAGTCCGCGCTCGATCACGAAGATGCGATAGATCTTGTCCTGCGCCGCCGCGGCAAGCGGGGCGAGGAGTGCTACTACAAGCAGTACGCGCCACATTCGCGCCGTACTTTACCTACTTGTCCGGAATCTGCTTCCGAATCTCATTCCTTGGGCTAACCTTCGGCCCCAATGGCCACCATGCAGATCGTGCTGGCGGTGCTCGCGGCTCTGCTGCTGGTGATCGTGGTGCACGCCATCATGGTCTACAACGGCCTTGTCACGGTGAAGAACAATGTGGCGCGGGCATGGGCCAACATCGACGTGCTCCTCAAGCAAAGGCACGACGAGTTGCCGCGCCTCGTCGAGGTCTGCAAGGCCTACCGGGACTTCGAGCGCGACACGCTCGTGCGGGTGACCGAGGCGCGTACGCGCGTGGCGGCGGCGCGCGAGGCGCAGGACATGGCGGCGCTTGGGCCGGCGGAGGCGGCGCTGCGCGTCGGCGTGCACCGCATCTTCATGCTCGCCGAGGCATATCCGGATCTCAAGGCGAACCAGAACTTCCTCGCGCTGCAGCGGCGCATCACCGACCTCGAGAACGCCATCGCCGACCGGCGCGAGTTCTATAACGACAGCGTGAACATCAATAACACGCGCGTCGAGCAGTTTCCGGAGCTGCTGGTCGCTAAAACGTTCGGCTTCGGCGAGCGCCAGCTCCTCGACTTCGGAAGTAAATAGGGACAGACCCCATTATTCTCAAATGAGAAAAATAGGGTCTGTCCCTAATTAAAAGTAGCGGAAGTAGAGCCAGGCGAGCGTCGCGACGCCGCCGACGAAAAGGAAGGCGTGGATCGCGGCCCAGATGGTGAGGTCGCGCTCGAGCTGGTCGGCGGGCTCGCCGCTTACCACGAAGGGGCGATCGTCGGCCGGTTTCTCGATGCGGTTCTGCGCGAGCGGCGGCTCCTGCGCGATCTCGGCCATCACCTGGGCGTGCGCCTGGGCGCGCACGCCGTCCCATTCGGCTTCCGAGAACGTGCGCTCGCGCTTCCACTGCGTGAGGAGCTCGCCGACGCGGAACTTGATCTCTTCCTCGCCCACGTCGGGGGCCGCCGTCGCGAAGTTGCCGATCACCGAGATGGGATCGCCGGCGAGGATCGAGCGCTCGACCCAGTGCTGGAACTTGTCGCGGTATTCGTCGACGCGCGCCGGGATGATCTGCGCGCCCGCCGGATCGACGATGCACTCACCCGAGGCGTCGCGCATGCTGAAGGACCAGATGCTCTCGTCCACGGTCCTGTCCTTCACCTCGCCGTTCGAATCGAAGGTGACGACGGTGTAGTGGTACCAGGCGCACGGCGCCCGCGAGACGGGCGCATAGATCGGCTTGCCGGGGAACACGCCGGCCTCGCCTTCGAGCCGGGCATACCCCTGCGGGCACGAGGCGATGCGCGAAAGCGGGAGGTCTTCGAGTGCCCGCAGGCGCCGGAAGCTCGTGGTCCAGCCCCAGAAGTTCGCGCCGAGGAAGCCCGCCACGGGCGCGAGCAGCAGCCAGCGGGGCGATTTCTCGAGGAGGAAGAGAAGCAGCACGCTCAAGGAGGCGAGCGCCACCACCACCGGCACGATCATCTCGGCGTAGGTCATGCGCAGGAAGCTGAACCAGCGCTTCATATGCAAAATGGTAGCCATGACCAAATCCATCCGCATCGACCGGAAGAAGCGCCTGCGCGAGGAGCCGCATACCGGGCATAACCGCTGGCACCCCGACATCGAGCCGCTCCTCGAAGTCGATCCAGGCGAGGACGTGGCGCTCGAGACCCGCGACGCCAATGACCTGCAGATCGGGCCGCACACCACCGCCAAGGATCTGGAGGGCCTGCAGCGCAGCATCGCGCATCCGCTCACCGGGCCGGTCTACGTGAAGGGCGCAAAGCCCGGCGACCTGCTGGAGATCGAGTACCTCGACATCGTTCCAGAGAAGTACGGCTGGACGCGCTTTGCGCCGGGCGGCGCCTTCCTGCCGGAGCTCTTCGACTTCCATTTCGTCGCGCACTGGGACATCACGCCCGCGTATGCGACGAGCCCGCAGCTTCCCGGCGTGCGCATCCCGAACGGCGCGTTCATGGGCACCGCGGGCCTTGCACCTTCGCATGAGCAGCTGAAGAAGTGGGCTGCTCGCGAAGCGGAGCTCAAGGCGCGCGGCGGCCGTGTGTGGCCGCCGGATCCCGAGAACGCATTTCCACCTAGCGTCGGCAAGGATGGCTTGCGCACCATCCCGCCGCGAGAAAACTGCGGCAACGCGGACATCAAGCAGCTCACCAAGGGTTCCAAGTTATTTGTGCCGGTCGCGGTCGAGGGTGGCTTGTACTCGGCCGGCGACGCTCACTTCGCGCAGGGCGATTCGGAGTGCTGCGGCACGGCAATCGAGATGGGCGCGACGTGCGTGGTTCGCTTCAGGATCCACAAGGGCGAAGCCGCTGCGAAGCGCATCGTGTGGCCGCGCTTCGCGCATCCTGGCTTCTTCCAGCCGCCGGAAATCGCCGCGCCGCGCAACTTCATCGCCACGATGGGCATGCCGATCACGAAGGAGGGGAGGAACGAGAGCTGCGATCTCTCGCTCGCGGCGAAGAACGCGGTGATCAACATGATCGAGCTCCTCCAGGAGCGCGGCTGGACGAAGGAGCAGGCCTACGTCATCTGCAGCGTCGCGGTCGACCTTCGCGTGAGCAACGTGGTCGACGTGCCGAACGTCACCGTGAGCGCTTTCCTGCCGGAGGACATCTTCCGCGGATGAGGAGGTGGCTTTACTGGACGGTGGTCGGCAGCCTGGCGCTAATCGGAGCCATGTTCGCCGTTCACCGCGCGGCCGATGTGATCACCAGCCCACCGGTCACCGGCCTCTCGCGGCAGGATCAACAGAGCTTCGAGCAGCTCGCTATCCTGTTTGACCTCAAGCCCGGCACGAGCGAGTACACGCATCTGCGGGACAACGTCGTGGCGTCCACGGGCAAGTACTACGCTTACCGGGCCGTAACGCTGCTGCATGTTCTGCCCGGTACCCTCATCCTGCTCATGGGCCTCGCGCAGTTCTCGCCCTGGGTCCGCGCGCATCACATGGCCTTTCACCGTATCTCGGGCCGCGTCCTGCTGGCGGCGATCATCGTGGCCGGGCTGTCGGGCCTCTTCTTCGGCCTGGTCGTGCCTTACGGCGGTATGCTCGAATCGACGGCGACGGCATTCTTCGGCGGTTTCATGTTGTTTGCGGCCGCACGGGCTTTCGTCCTGGTTCGCCGCCGCGACATCGCCCGGCACCGCGAGTGGATGATCCGGATGTTCTCGGTGGCGATCGGCATCGCCGTGATGCGCATGCTGGCGATCGTTGCTGTGCTGGTGGTGAAGGCGGGGCCGGCCGTCGTCAATCCACGCGCGACCGGGCTACTGCTCTGGGTCGGGTGGTCGCTTTCGCTAGCGGTGGCCGAGCTGTGGATCCGGCGCACCCGGGGAGGCGGACTGGCCGCTATTTCTCTCCGCGGCGGATGACGTCGGGGCCTTTGCCGGCGGTCTTCTCGTAGACGCCGTCGCCCGCCTTCTTGTACTTCGTCATCCCCAGCTCCTTCACGCGGCTGTCGGAGGTGGAGTACTTGCCGGTCACCTTGACCGGGCTGATGAGGCGCTCGCAGGGCTTCTTGCAGGTCGGGCAGCGCTTGAGCTTGGGCGCGGCGATCTTCTGGAACACTTCGAAGCGGCCGTGGCAGATGTTGCAACGGCCGGATGACGGCGCGTAATCGTACAAAGGCATGCCGGTATTTTATGCTGGCGACATGGCGATCGAGCTGAACCACACCATCGTCAACGTCCGCGACAAGGCAAGATCGGCGAAATTTTTCACCGAGCTCTTCGGCCTGCCGCCGGCGAAGCCGTTGTTCGGACATTTCCTTAGCGTCGAAGTCTCGAATGGCGTGACGCTCGACTTCTGCGACGCCGACTACGATCCCGAGCCGCAGCACTATGCCTTTCTCGTGAGCGAGAAGGAGTTCGACGCCATCTTCGGTCGCATCAAGAAGAAGGGCATCGACTACTGGGCCGATCCGGCGAAAACGCAGAAGGGCGAGATCAACAACTGGAACGGCGGCCGCGGCGTGTACTTCGAGGAGCCGAGCAAGCATTTCCTCGAGATCATCACCAAGCCGTACGTATGAATGAATTGCTCATCCGCCCTGCGACAGAGGCGGACGCGCCGGCCCTGCAGGCCATCTACGCGCCGATCGT
>JAFARH010000389.1 GCA_019245555.1 Betaproteobacteria bacterium | reverse complement strand
CGAAGTTCCGAGGCGCGCCCAGGCGCCGGGCAGCGGTGCGAAGTAGAGGGCGAGACGGGCGGTCATAAAAACGTCATGCGCTGCCCGTAGCGTTGATTGTGCGTGTTGCAAGACGATGACAGCGCCGGACGCCGGCAGCGATTGGGCCTTCTGGCGCGCGCGCCGCTCGCCATGCTGGAAGCCTGGGCGGCGCGTCAGGCGCAAGCCCCGTTCACATGGCTGCGCCCTCCGGAGAGCGGGCTCGTCATGGTGCGCGCACGCGCCGGCGGCACCGGCGCCAAGTTCAACCTCGGGGAAATGACCGTGACGCGTTGCGCGCTGCGCCTGAACGACGGCGTGATCGGCGTGGCTTACGTCGCCGGCCGTTCGCATCGCAAGGCCGAACTCGCCGCGCTGGTGGATGCCTCCGCCCAGATGCCCGGCATGGGCGAGCGCATCGAGCGCGAGCTGCTCGAGCCGCTGCGCGTGCGGCTGGAGGCAGAAGCCGCGCGCATGCAGCGCAAAGCTCAGGCGACCCGCGTCGACTTCTTCACGCTGGCTCGCGAGGCGGGCGCATGAACCTCGCGCGCCTCGGCGCCGGCTTCTCTTCTCCTGTTCTCGATAGCCAGCGCACGTTTCGCGGCGCACTCGAAGCGCTGTCGCGCCCCGGGCGCGTGGTAACCGCCGGCGGCCCTGCCGAGGTGCCCAGGAATGTGGCGGAATCCGCATGCGCGCTGGCGCTCGCGCTGCTCGATCAGGACACGACGCTTTGGCTCTCGCCGCTCCTCGCGCCGGTCGGCGGTTACTTGCGCTTCCACACCGGCTGCCGGCTCGTCTCGCAGGAAGCCGAGGCCGACTTCGCGCTGCTCGACAGCGCGGAGCTGCCGAGCCTCGATCTCTTCCGCTGCGGCAGCGACGAATATCCAGACCGTTCGGCCACGGTCATCGTCCAGGTGCCGACGCTCGAGGCGGGATCCGGCCTGCGCCTCTCCGGGCCCGGGATCCGCGGCTCGGTGCGAGTCGCGATCGGCGGACTGCACGAGGCGTTCTTTCTCTACTGGGGCCGCAACCGCGCGCTCTTTCCGCGGGGCATCGACGTTTTCTTCGCCTGCGGCCCGCTCCTGTGCGGGCTGCCCCGCACCACGCGGATCGAGGTCTGAATGTACGTCGCAGTGAAAGGCGGCGAGCGGGCCATCCAGAACTCGTACGAGCTCATCGCCGAGGCGCGGCGCGGCGATCCCGCGCACGCGGAGCTCACGCTCGACCAGATCAAGCAGCAGATGCGGCTCGCCGTCGATCGCGTGATGACCGAGGGCTCTGTCTATGACGCCGACCTTGCGGCGCTCGCGCTCAAGCAGGCGGCGGGCGATATCGCGGAAGCCGTGTTCCTGCTGCGCGCCTTCCGCGCCACGCTGCCGCGCTTCGGCTATACGGAGCCGCTGGACACGTCTCGCATGCGCCTGTGGCGGCGCGTCTCGGCGACCTTCAAGGACCTGCCCGGCGGCCAGATCCTCGGTCCTACCTACGACTACACCCAGCGCTTGCTCGACTTTTCGCTGAGCGAGCCGGCTTCGAGCGCCGTAGCTGCGGAGAGCGGCGACGGCAAGGCCGAGCCGGTTCCCGGCGTGCTGTCGCTCATCGAGCAGGAGGGGCTGATCGAGCCGCAGGAGCCCGCGGCCGGCGATCCCGATCCCACGGATCTCACCCGCGAGCCGCTGCGTTTTCCAGCCGCGCGCCCGGTGCGGCTGCAAAACCTCGCGCGCGGCGACGAAGGCTTTCTTCTCGCCATGGGGTACTCGACGCAGCGCGGCTACTCGCATACGCATCCCTTCGCGGGCGAGATCCGCTTCGGCGTCCTCGAGGTGGAGATCGTCCCGGAAGAGCTCGGCTTCGCCGTGCCGATCGGCGAGATCGCGCTCACTGAGTGCCAGATGGTGAACCAGTTCGCCGGTTCCGCCATCGAGCCGCCGAAATTCACGCGCGGCTACGGTCTCGCCTTCGGCCATTGCGAGCGAAAGGCGATGGCCATGGCGCTAGTCGATCGCGCGCTGCGTGCCGGAGAACTCGGCGAGAGCGCCGAGGCGCCAGCACAGAAGCAGGAATTCGTGCTCTCACACTCCGACAGCCTGGAGGCATCGGGATTCGTGCAGCACCTGAAGCTGCCGCACTACGTCGACTTTCAGTCCGAGCTCGAACTCGTCAGGAAGATGCGTGCGCGACGTTAACTACAACTTCGGGTATCTCGACGAACGCACTAAACGGATGATCCGCCGCGCCATCCTCAAGGCTGTGGCGATTCCCGGATACCAGGTGCCGTTCGGATCGCGCGAGATGCCGCTTCCATACGGTTGGGGAACCGGCGGCATCCAGGTGACGGCCTCGGTCATCGGGCCGAACGATGTGCTGAAGGTGATCGACCAGGGCGCGGACGATACCGTCAACGCGGTCAATATCCGGCGCTTCTTCCAGCGCACCACCGGCGTCACGACCACGCAGCGTACCGCGGACGCGACGCTGATCCAGACGCGCCACCGGATACCGGAGACGCCGCTCACCGAGCGCCAGACCATCATCTACCAGGTGCCGGTGCCCGAGCCGCTGCAGCGCCTCGAGCCGCGCGAGCTGGAGACGCGACGCATGCACGCGCTCGCCGAGTACGGCCTGATGCACGTCAAGCTCTACGAGGACATCGCGCGCTACGGGCACGTGGCGGCCACGTACGACTATCCGGTGATGGTCAACGGCCGCTACCTGATGGCGCCGTCGCCGATCCCGAAGTTCGACAACCCGAAGATGAGCATGAACCCGGCGCTGCAGCTCTTCGGCGCCGGGCGCGAGAAACGCATCTACGCGGTGCCGCCCTATACGAAGGTCGAGAGCCTTGCATTCGACGACCATCCGTTCGAGGTGCAGCGCTGGACAGCGGCCTGCGCGCTCTGCGGCTCGCGCTCGAGCTTCCTCGACGAGATCGTCACCGACGACCGCGGCGGACGCATGTTCGTCTGCTCCGACACCGATTACTGCGGCTCACGCCAGTCCGGCAAAGAGGAGGCTGCATGAATGCACCCGACCGTCTGCTCGCCTGCGTGCTACGGGAAGCGACTGCCGAAGATCTGCCTGCGGTGCTCGAGCTCTACGCACTCGCGCTCGGTGATGCACGCACGCTTTCGCGCGAGGAAGCCGAGGTTGTCTTCGACCGCATGCGCGCTTATCCTGATTTTCGCCTCTACGTCGCGGAGCTGGCCGGTCGCATCGTCGGCACATACTCGCTCATCGTCGTGCAGGGCTTGAACCACGCCGGTGCGCGCTCGGCGGTGATGGAAAGCGTCGCAGTGCATCCCGACTTGCAACGGCGCGGGATCGGCCGCGAGATGGTGGCCCATGCGCGCGCGTACTGCCGGCGGCGCGGCTGCTACAAGCTGGCGCTCTCCTCCAACCTGAAGCGGGAAGACGCGCACACCTTCTACGAGCAGCTCGATTTCGAGATCCACGGCTTCAGCTTCCGGGTAATGCCGTGATCTTGCGTGCCTCACGCTTGACCAAGCGGTACGGCGCCCGCGTCGCGGTGGAGGACATATCTTTCGAGCTCTATCCGGGCGAAGTCCTCGCGGTGGTGGGTGAGTCTGGCTCGGGCAAGACGACGCTCCTTAACTGCATCTCGGGTCGGCTGAAGCCTGACTCCGGCACTGTCGAATTCACCACGCGCCACGAAGGCGCGAAGGATCTCTTTTCACTCAGCGAAGCCGAGCGGCGCCTGCTCGCCCGCACCGACTGGGGCTATGTGCACCAGAGCCCGGAACTCGGCCTGCGCATGGAGGTCTCCGCCGGCGCGAACGTCGGCGAGCGCCTGATGGCCCTGGGCGAGCGGCACTACGGCCGCCTGCGCGGCACGGCCGCCGAATGGTTGGCGCGCGTCGAGATGGACGTGCAGCGCATCGACGAGACTCCGGAGAGCTTCTCGGGCGGCATGCGCCAGCGGCTGCAGATCGCGCGCAACCTGGTGACGCAGCCGCGCCTCGTCTTCATGGACGAGCCGACTTCCGGCCTCGACGTCTCCGTCCAGGCACGGCTTCTCGATCTCGTGCGCTCGCTGACAAGGGAGCTCGACTTGGCTGCCGTCATCGTCACGCACGATCTCGCCGTGGCGCGCCTGCTTGCGGATCGCATGCTGGTAATGAAGGGCGGACGCGTCGTCGAGCAGGGCCTGACCGATCGGCTGCTGGACGATCCACAACATCCGTATACCCAGCTTCTCGTCTCATCGGTGCTGCAGCCATGATCGCGATCCGCGAGCTGAAGAAAACCTTCGTGCTGCACAACCAGGGTGGCGTCGAGTTGCCGGTGCTCGAAGGCGTGTCGCTCGACGTGGCGCCGGGCGAGTGCGTCGCGCTGGAAGGGCCCTCCGGCGCAGGCAAGAGCACGCTGTTGAAGTGCATCTACGGAAACTACGGCGCCACGACCGGCTCGGTGCGCGTTGCCGATACCGAGGTGACCGAAGCGAGCGATCAGCAGCTGCTGCGCCTGCGCCGCGAGACGATCGGCTACGTGAGCCAGTTCCTGCGCGCGATTCCGCGGGTGCCGGCCATCGAGGTCGTGGCGGAGCCGCTCGACGATCCGCGCGCGGCACGCCACGAGGTCGAGCAACTGCTGCTGCGGCTGCGGGTGCCGATGCGGCTGTGGAGCGTGCCGCCCGCGACATTCTCGGGCGGCGAGCAGCAACGCATCAACATCGCGCGCAGCTTCGTGCGGACGAAGCCGGTGTTGCTGCTCGACGAGCCCACTGCATCGCTCGATGCGGAAAACCGCATCACCGTCACGGCGCTTATCAACGAAGCCCGCGCGGCCGGCGCGGCCATCGTCGGCGTGTTCCACGATCCCAAGGTGCGCGATGCCGTCGCCACTCGCTCGGTCGACATGACGGAGCTCGCGGCATGAAGCGCCTCGTGCTGCGCAACGCCAACATCGTGCTGCCGAACGAAGTGGTACGCGGCTCGCTGCAGATGCACGGCCGGCTGATCGAGACCGTCGCCAGCGGCCCGACGCGTGCTACTGGCGTCGACCTGGAAGGCGATCTCCTCATCCCGGGACTGATCGAGCTCCACACCGACAACTTCGAGCGCCACCTGATGCCGCGCCCGAAGGTGCGCTGGCCGGAGCTGCCGGCGCTCTTCGGCCACGATGCGGAGATCGCGGCGGCCGGGATCACTACCGTCTACGACGCGCTGGGTCTCGGCGATATCGGGCTCGACGGCCTGCGTAACCAGGACATGAGCCAGGTGCTCTCGACCATCGATCAGGCGAGCGAAGCGGGACACTTGCGAGCCGAGCACCGCCTGCACGTGCGCTGCGAGCTGCCGGCGCCGAATCTCATGGAGCTGTTCGGTCCGTTCCAGGATCACCCGCGCGTCGGGCTGATCTCGGTCATGGATCACACGCCGGGCCAGCGCCAGTGGGAGAACCTCGAGCACGCGCGCACCTACTACTGCGGCAAGAAGGGCTGGAGCCAGGAAAGCTTCCTGCAGCAGCTCGACCGCGCGAAGGAGAACCAGGAGCGCTACGCCATCCCGCACCGGCGCTATTTCGTCGGCTTCGCTGCCGAGCGCGGGGTGCCGCTCGCGACGCACGACGACACGCTGCCGGCCCATGTCGATGAAGCGAAGCGCGAAGGCGCTGCGATTTCAGAATTTCCGACCCGCATGGAAGCGGCGCGTGCCGCGCGCAAGGAAGGGCTCGCCATCGTGATGGGTGCGCCGAACGTCGTGCGCGGCGGCTCGCATTCGGGCAACGCCTCGGCGCTGGATTTTGCCAAGGCCGGCGTGCTCGACGTGCTTTCGTCCGACTATGTGCCGGCTAGCCTGATGCTGGCGGCGCTCAAGCTCGTGCCCGACGCCGGATTCAGCATTCCGCGGGCGATCGCCACGGTGAGCGGCAATCCGGCGCGCGCGCTCAAGCTGCACGATCGCGGCGAGATCGCGCCGGGCCTTCGCGCCGACCTAGTGCAGGTCCGGCTGGTCGGCCATCAACCCGTCGTGCGCGCCGTGTGGCGCGAGGGCGCAAGGGTGGTGTGATGCAGCCCGCGATCCGCGTCACAGCCCTCTGCAAGGGCTACGGTCGACGCAAGGCGCTCGACACCGTGAACCTGGAAATTCTGCCGGGCGAGATGGTGGCGCTGATCGGCGCCTCGGGCTCCGGGAAGTCAACACTGCTGCGCCACGTATCGGGCCTGGTGTGTGCCGACGACGGCGAAGTCCTGGTCCAGGGCAAACTCGTACAGCGTGCGGGCCGCTTGTCGCGCGAGGTTCGCAGGGTCCGCGCCGGCGTCGGGCTCATCTTCCAGCAGTTCAACCTCGTCGGACGTCTTCCGGTCATCGTGAATGTGCTCGCGGGGCTGCTGCACCGCATGCCGCTCCGGCGGAGCCTGTTCCGCTGGTTTTCCCACGCCGAGATCCATGCGGGCATGGAAGCGTTGCAGCGCGTCGGGATTGCCGACCATGCGGCGCAGCGTGCATCGACGCTCTCCGGCGGGCAGCAGCAGCGCGCGGCGATCGCGCGGACGCTGGTGCAGGGCGCGCGCATCGTGCTCGCCGACGAGCCGATCGCCTCGCTCGATCCG
>JAFARH010000357.1 GCA_019245555.1 Betaproteobacteria bacterium | reverse complement strand
CGTCGAGCCGTCGCGCGTCAGCGTGTACGTGATCTCGATCCGCGGCGGAGGCTCCGCGGCGGCGACCCCGGCGACGCTAATCAGCAGCCATAACCAGTTGCGCATCGTCTCCCTTGACTCGCACCACGCCGTTCTGGATGACGAGCTTGTTATCCAGGAACCAGCGCGCGGCGCGAGGATAGATCACGTGCTCCTGCTTCAGCACGTGCGCCGCCAGCGCGTCTGCGCTCTCGCCCGCACGCACGCGCACCGCCGCCTGGATCACGATCGGCCCGTTGTCGAGCTCCGCGGTCACGAAATGCACCGTGCAGCCGTGGAGCTTCACTCCTGCGGCAAGCGCCCGCTCATGCGTATCGAGGCCAGTGAAGGCCGGCAAGAGCGACGGATGGATGTTGAGCATCCGGCGCTCGTAGTGCGCTACGAATTTCGGCGTGAGCACTCGCTTGAAGCCGGCAAGCGCCACGAGCCGCGGCTTGTGCCGGTCGATTTCCTTCGCGAGCGCGTCGTCGAACGCCTCGCGCGTCGCGAACTTCTTGTGGTCGACAACCGCGGTCGCGATCTTGCGCGAGCGGGCGAACTCCAACCCGGCGGCATCGGCTCTGTTGCTGATGACGGCACTCACCGGCAGGCCCGCCTCGACCAGTGCCTGCATGTTGCTGCCACGGCCCGAGATGAGGATGACGAGCATCAGTACGGCGCCGGTGGCACCGCTACGCGCGCGTCGGAGTCGTGAATGGTGCCGTAGATGTAGCTCGTCTTACCGTCTTTCGTTACGCGCCAAAGCAGCCCGCGCTCATATCGCATAGCGCGTGCCGGCAGCGCGGCCAGCGCCGCCGCGAAAATGAAGGTGCAGCGCTTCAAGCTTTCGGCCCGATCATGTTTTCGGGCTTCACCCAGCGATCGAAATCCCTTGCGCTGACATAGCCGAGCGCGAGCGCCGCCTCGCGGAGTGTCGTGCCTTCCTTGTGCGCCTTCTTCGCGATCTCGGCCGACTTGTCGTAGCCGATATGCGGCGAAAGCGCGGTGACGAGCATGAGCGAGCGCTTCATCAGCTCGGCGATGCGCTCGCCATCGGCCTCGATGCCGCGTGCGCAATGATCCTCGAATGAGCGCTGGCCGTCGGTCAGGAGCCGCGCGCTCTGCAGGAACGCGTTGATGATGAGCGGCTTGTAGACATTGAGCTCGAGATGGCCCGACGCGCCGCCGATATTGACCGCGACATCGTTCGCCATCACCTGCGCCGAAAGCATCGTAAGCGCCTCGGCCTGCGTCGGATTCACCTTCCCGGGCATGATCGAGCTGCCGGGCTCGTTCTCGGGGATGCGCAGCTCGGCGATGCCTGAGCGCGGACCCGAAGCGAGCAGGCGCACGTCGTTTGCGATCTTGAAGAGACTCGCGGCCAGCGTCTTCATTGCGCCGTGCGCGAAGATGATCGCCTCGTGGCCGGCGAGCGCGGCAAACTTGTTCGGCGCCTCGGCGAACGGCAAGCCAGTCTCCTTGGCGACCGTCTCGCACACGCGCCGCGCAAATTCCGGATGCGCATTGAGCCCAGTACCGACCGCCGTGCCGCCGATCGCGAGCCGGCAAAGCCCGGGTAGCGCCGCCTTGAGCGCAGTCTGCGCCTGCTCGAGCTGGTCGACGTAGCCGGAGAACTCCTGGCCGAGCGAGAGCGGCGTCGCGTCCTGCATGTGTGTACGGCCGATTTTCACGATGCCGTGGAAGGCCTCGCGCTTCTTCGCGAGCGTCGCCTGCAGCTCCTTGGTCGCCGGCAGCAGGTCGTTGCTGATGACGCGCGCCGCGGCGATATGCATCGCAGTCGGAAAGACGTCGTTCGACGACTGTCCCATGTTGACGTCGTCGTTCGGATGGACGAGCCGCTTCTGCCCGCGCTCGCCGCCCATGATTTCGGAGGCGCGATTCGCGAGCACCTCGTTGACGTTCATGTTGCTCTGGGTGCCGGAGCCCGTCTGCCAGACGCGCAGCGGGAATTCGGCGTCATGCTTGCCGGCGAGGACTTCGTCCGCCGCCTGCTGAATCGCCTTCGCCTTGTTCGCGGCGAGTAGGCCGAGTGCGCGGTTCGTGCCGGCGGCAGCCTTCTTGACCGTCGCGAGCGCATAGACCACCGGAAGCGGCATGCGCTCGCTGGAGATGCGGAAGAAGCGGCGGCTGCGCTCGGTCTGGGCGCCCCAGAGATGATCCGCGGGAACCTCGATCGGCCCGAAGCTGTCCTTCTCGGTGCGAGTGCCGGCCATCCCGGCGCTAATGTTAAGGCAGGTCGAAGAGGAGGACTTCCGCGCCTTCACCGGCGGTGAAGTCGAGCGTATGCGCGTCGGTCTTCAGCGCATCGCCGGTCGACAGTCTCTGGCCATTGACCGTGATGGCGCCTCGCGCCATGTGGATATACGCCTTGCGGCCAGCGGCAATTTCGTGGCGCGCGGTTTCGGCGCCATCGAAAAGTCCGGCATAGACGCGCGCGTCCTGATGGATGCGCACCGAACCAGCCGCGCCGTCGGCCGAAGCGATGAGGCGGAGCTTGCCGCGCTTTTCAGCGGTGTCGAAATGCTTCTGCTCATACTCAGGCGCGATGCCGCGCACGTTCGGCTCGATCCAGATTTGCAGGAAGTGCGTGACGCCTTGCTTATCGTGGTTGAACTCGCTGTGCTGCACGCCGCGGCCGGCGCTCATGCGCTGTACGTCACCCGGGACGATGGTGGAGCCAGTCCCCATCGAGTCCTTGTGCGCAAGCTCGCCTTCGAGCACGTAGCTGATGATCTCCATGTCGCGATGGCCGTGCGTGCCGAACCCTTCTCCGGGTTGCACGCGGTCCTCGTTGATCACGCGAAGCGGCCCGAACCCCATGTGGCTCGGGTCGTGGTAACCGGCGAAGGAAAAGCTATGAAACGAGCGCAGCCAGCCGTGGTCGGCATAGCCGCGCTCGGCGGCGCGACGAATTTGATTCACTTCGCGGTCTGGTTGGCCTGCGCGGCGACTTCGGCGTGCACCTTGGACATGTCGAGCGCCTTGGCTTGCGTGATCACCTGCTCGAGCGCCTGGCCCGGCAGCGCGCCGGCCTGCTGGAAGAGGATCACTTTCTCGCGGAACACGATCAACGTCGGGATCGAGCGGATGCCGAACGAGCCTGCCAGCTCCTGCTGCTCGTCGGTATTGACCTTGGCGAAGACGACATCCGTGTGCGACTCGGCCGCTTTCTCGTAGACCGGAGCGAAACCCTTGCAAGGGCCACACCACGGCGCCCAGAAATCGATAATGACCATCGAGTTCTTATTGATCGTTTCTTCGAAGTTTTCCTGGGTCAGGTCTACGGTCGCCACGTCATTCCTTCCGCAAAAGTGGGCAGTGTACTCTCAGCGACCTCATGTACATCGGTCGGTTCGCCCCTTCACCGACAGGGCCTTTGCACTTTGGCTCGCTCGTCGCCGCGGTCGCCAGCTTTCTCGACGCGCGTACGGCGAAAGGTCGCTGGCTCGTGCGCATCGA
>JAFARH010000317.1 GCA_019245555.1 Betaproteobacteria bacterium | reverse complement strand
CACCTACCGCGTCATGGTGCATGACCGGAATCGCGTCGGCTTATGGACCTCGCCCGGCAAGCATGGAAGACAGATCCGCGAGAAATATCACAAGGAAGGCAAGCCCTGCCCGGTGCTGGTGAGCGTCGGGCACGATCCGCTGCTCTTTCTCGCCGGCGGCAACGAGCTGAAATTCGGCCTCTCCGAGTTCGACTATGCCGGCGGTTTTCGCGAGGCGACCTACGAGGTGGTACCGAGCGAGCTCTACGGCCTGCCGATGCCGGCCGATGCCGAGATCGTGCTCGAAGGCGCGATGCATCCGGGCGAGACGATGCCGGAAGGTCCGTTCGGCGAATTCACGGGCTACTACGCAGGCGGACGCTCGGACCAGCCGGTGGTGCGCATCGAGCGTATCTATCACCGCAACGCTCCGATCCTCGGTCTCGCGTGCCCGATGGTGCCGCCGTCGGATTTCTCGTATTCGAAGTGCGTGATGAAGGCCGGCATGATCTGGGACGAAGTGGAGCGCGCCGGACTTCCGGGAGTGCAAGGAGTTTGGGTGCACGAGCCCGGTTGCGCGCGCATGTTCAATGTCATCTCGATCAAGCAGGCCTATGCCGGCCATGCGCGCCAGGCGCTGCACCTCGCGGCCGCGTGCCAGTCCGGCTCCTATCTCGGCAGGTTCGTGGTGGTCGTCGACGACGACATCGATCCGACGAACCTCGAGCAGGTGCTGTGGGCGATGTGCACGCGCTGCGATCCGGTCGAGGATATCGATTTCATCAAGCGCGCCTGGAGCGGACCGCTCGATCCGCGCCTGCCCAGGGGCGTGACGTGGAACTCGCGTGGCCTTTTCGATGCGTGCCGGCCCTACGACATGCTGAAGGACTTCCCGCCGGTGGTCCGCGCCTCCGACGAGCTGCGAGACAGCGTCGCGCGGAAGTTCAAAGACCAGCTCAAGCGCTAGGCGATGCACCGGCTCGCGTTCGCGCTGCTCGTTTTTCTCAGCGCGGCGCACGCGCAGGAGTATCCAGCCCGCGGCATCCGCCTCGTCATCGACACTTCGCCGGGCGGCGTGACGGACCTGTTCGGCCGCATGGTGGCCGAAGGCCTGTCGCAAAAATTCCCACAAGGCGTCTTCGTCGACAACAAGCCGGGTGCTTCCGGCAACTTGGCGATCGATTTCGTCGTTCGCTCGGCGCCAGACGGCTACACGCTGATCTTCGCTTCGGGCGGCGGCCTTGTCGTCAAGCCGTTCCTGGAAAAAGGCCTCGCGTTCGACGTGATGAACGATCTCGTCCCGGTGTTCAACTTCGCGCAGACGCCGCACATCCTCGTCGTGCCGCAGTCCCTGCCGGCGAAAGACATCGCCGAGTTCATTGCGCTGGCAAAGAAGGAAACGTTCGCTTATGGCTCGGCCGGGTACGGCAGCCCGCCGCATCTTTCGATGGCGCTATTTGCCAAGGTGGCGGGCCTGAAGATGCTGCATGTGCCGTACAAAGGCGTCGGCGGTGCAATGCCGGATCTCCTCGCGGGACGCGTGCAGGCCATGTCGATGGCGCTCGGCTCCGCGCGGCCGTATCTCAAGGATGGTCGTCTGACGCCGCTTGCGACCGGTGCAAAGCAACGCCTGAGCGGCCTGCCCGACGTCCCAACTTCCGCTGAAGTGGGGCTGGGAGCCTGGGAGATGAGCGCGTGGTTCGGCCTTTTCGCGCCACGCGGCACGCCGGCGGAGATCATGCGCACCCTGAACCAGAGCTTGCAGGCTGTGCTCGACGATCCCAAGACCCGCGAGCGGCTCTCGCAGGCAGGTGCTGAACCAATCGGCGGCTCGTCGGAGTCGTGCGCAGAGCGCTATCGCGCGGACCACAAGATGTGGGGAGAATTCATCCGCGAGGCTGGCATCAAGATGGAGTGAGCATGATCAAGACCCGATTCATCTCGCACGGCACGCTGGGCTCCAAGGACCTGGAGGCTACGCGCCGCTTCTATGAAGAATTCCTCGGCCTCGAGGTGGTGCGCACCAGTCCGGTCTCGCTCATGATCCGGCGCGGCGGCCAGCACGTTTACGCGGTGGTGCTGACGAAGAACAAGGAGCGCATGCCGCGCTGTTATCACAACGGCCTGGACCTCGACAGCGACGCGGATGTCGACGCGGCGTGGCGTCTGTGCACCGAGGAAGCGGCGAAGTGGGGGCTGCATGACATCACCAAGCCGCTCGAGCGCCACGGCACCTACAGTTTTCTTTTCTGGGACGCGGACGACAACGCCTGGGAAGTGCTCTCCAACCCGAAGGGCGGGTACACCTGGATCTTCGAGCAAGGCGACCTCGAGGGCCGCGGTCATTTCGAAAAAGGTTTCAAGGACAACCGGCCCGACAAACGACCAACCACGGAGAAACAATGAGCGTTATCACGCAAGCTGAAATCGACCAGCAGGTCTTCGATCTCTACGACGAGTACTGCCATGGCCGCATCGATCGTCGCGAATTTCTCAAGCGCGCCGGCGCGATGGGCGCGCTCGCCTTCGCCATCTCGCTTCTTCCCGACTACGCGCGCGCCCAGACGATCTCCTTCACCGACACGCGCATCAAGGCGCAGTACGTGACGTATCCATCGCCGGGCGGAAATGCGGCCAACATTCGCGGCTATCTCGTGCATCCGACGGGGAATGGACCGTTCCCAGCAGTACTCGTCGTGCATGAAAACCGGGGGCTCAACCCCTACATCGAGGACGTAGCGCGCCGCGCCGCGGTCGAAGGCTTCATCGCTCTAGCGCCCGATGGTCTTTCACCGCTCGGCGGCTATCCGGGCAATGACGATGACGGTCGTGACATGCAGGCGAAGCTCGACCAGCCGAAGCTGCGTGTTGACATGCTGAATGGTGCGAAATTCGTGAAGCACCACAAGATGTCGAACGGCAAGCTCGGCGTCACCGGCTTCTGCTATGGCGGCGGCGTGACCAACTGGCTGGCTACTCAGCTTGGCTCCGACATGCAGGCTGGGGCGCCGTTCTACGGCGCGGCGCCGGCGAGTGCGGATATCGCGAAGATCAAGTGTCCGCTGGTGATCAACTACGCCGAGAACGATCCGCGCATCGATGAGATGTGGCCGGCCTACGAGCAGGGACTCAAGGCGGCCGGTGTGAAGTACGAGGTGTTCGTCTATCCCGGCACCCAGCACGGCTTCCACAACAATTCGACGCCGCGCTACCAGGAGGCGGCGGCCAAGCTCTCCTGGGAGCGCACCATCGCCCTCTTCAAGAAGAACCTGGCTTGAAGATCGTCTACTCCGACAAACACGCCGCGCACGATCCGCAGACCTTCTTCGTGCGCGGCGTCAAGCAGCGCAGCAGCGAGCAGCCCGAACGGGCGACGCGCCTGCTCGCCGCCGCGACCGGCGCAGGGCACGAAGTGGTCGGGCCGCGCAGCTACGGCAGCGCGCCTGCGGCGGCGATCCATAC
>JAFARH010000244.1 GCA_019245555.1 Betaproteobacteria bacterium | reverse complement strand
CCACGGTGATGGTGAAGTACATGGGACAGAAGATGGGCGGCATGGACAAGTGGAAGGGCAAGAAGCTCGTCCTCGTCTATCACGACTCTGCCTATGGCAAGGAGCCGATCCCCGTCCTCACCGAAATGTCGAAGGAGTACGGCTACGAGCTCACCACGATCGCCGTGCCGCATCCTGGCAACGAGCAGCAGTCGCAGTGGCAACAAGTGCGCCAGATCAAGCCGGACTGGGTGATTCTCTGGGGCTGGGGCGTGATGAACCCGACCGCGCTCAAGACGGCGGCGAAAATCGGCTACCCGCGCGAGAAGATCGTCGGCGTGTGGTGGTCCGGCGCCGAGGAAGACGTGCTGCCCGCGGGCTCCGCGGCGAAGGGCTACATCTCCGCCGGTTTCAACGCACCGGGCTCGGAGTTCCCTGTCATGAAAGACATCAAGAAGTACGTCTACGACAAGGGTAAGGGCGAGTTCGAGGACAAGTCGCGCTTTGGCTCGATCTATCACACGCGCGGCGTCGTCGCCGGCATCGTCACCGCGGAAGCGATCCGCAACGCGCAGGCGAAGTTCGGCAAGGGCAAGCCGATCACCGGCGAGCAGATGCGCTGGGGCATCGAGCACCTCAACATCGACGAGAAGCGCCTGAAGGAGCTTGGCGCCACCGGCCTCATGCCGACGCTCAAGGTCTCGTGCACGGACCACGAGGGCTCGGGCCTGGTCAAGTTCCAGCAATGGGACGGCGCGAAGTGGAAGGTGATCTCCGACTGGATGGAGCCCGATCGCAAGCTCGTACGCGGCATGGTCGAGGCCGACGCCTCGCAGTACGCGAAGGAAAAGAGCATCACGCCGCGCGACTGCGGTAAGGATTTGTAGTCCTACTTTGGGAGCATGAAACGGCGGACTAGGCGTCCGCCGTTTTCTTTTGGGCATGGCCACGCAAGCGCTACTCGCCGTCCAGAACATCGAGGTCATCTACGACCACGTCATTCTCGTCCTGAGGGGCGTGTCGCTCGAGGTGCAGGAAGGCACCATCGTCGCGCTGCTCGGGGCGAACGGCGCCGGCAAGACCACCACGCTCAAGGCAATTTCCAACCTGCTGCGCGCCGAGCGCGGTGACGTGACGAAGGGCCAGATTACCTACAAGGGCGAACGCATCGACCGCCTCAACCCCGCGGCGCTCGTCAAGCGCGGCATCTGCCAGGTGATGGAAGGTCGGCACTGCTTCCAGCACCTCACGGTGGAGGAGAACCTCCTCACCGGGGCCTATACACGCGGCTACATCGGCTCCGGCGTGCGCGAGGAGCTCGAGAAGGTCTACACTTACTTCCCGCGCCTCAAGGAGCGGCGCCACTCGCAGGCGGGATACACCTCCGGCGGCGAGCAGCAGATGACCGCGATCGGCCGCGCGCTGATGGCGCGTCCGCAAACCATCCTGCTTGACGAGCCTTCGATGGGGCTCGCGCCGCAGCTCGTCGAGGAAATCTTCGAGATCGTGAAGGAGCTCAACAAGAAAGAGCGGGTGAGCTTCCTCCTCGCCGAGCAGAACACCAACATCGCTCTGCGCTATGCCGACTACGGCTACATCCTCGAGAACGGCCGCGTCGTGATGGATGGCGAGGCGAAGGACCTCGCGCAAAACGAGGATGTGAAGGAGTTCTATCTCGGCTTCTCGACCGCTGGCCGTAAGAGCTTCCGCGACGTGAAGTCCTATCGGCGGCGCAAGCGGTGGCTGTAGCGCACTACGACAAGCTGGAAACGCGCTCCTCTGCGGCGCGTGAGCAGGCGCTCATGGCGGCGCTGCCGGGGCTCATCGGGCACGCACAGAAAAACGCGCCGGGCTTTGCGCGCATCCTAAAGGGCGTCAAGCCTGCGCAGATCAAGACGCGCAAGGCGCTCGCTTCGCTTCCGGTCACGCGCAAATCAGATCTCGGCGCGCTGCAGAAAGAGATGCCGCCGCTTGGCGGCCTCAATGCGACACCGGTGGAGAAGCTCGGCAAGCTTTTCATCTCGCCGGGCCCAATTTATGACCCCGAAGGCCGCGGCAAGGATTGGTGGCGCACAGCACGCGGTCTCTTTGCTGGCGGCTTCCGTGCCAGCGATCGCGTGATCGACACCTTTGCCTATCATTTCACTCCCGCAGGCTCGATGCTCGAGTCTGGACTGCTCGCCCTCGGCTGCACCGTGATTCCGGCGGGCACCGGACACACCGAAGTCCAGGCGGCGACGATTCGTGACCTGGCCGTGACCGGCTACGCCGGCACGCCGTCGTTTCTCAAGCTGATCGTCGAGAAGGCCGACGAGCTTAAGATCGACATCTCCTGTCTCAAGCGCGCGCAGGTTGGCGCGGAGTATCTGCCGCCCGCGCTGCGCAATGCGATGCGCGAGCGCGGCATCACCGTGACGCAGATGTATGGCAGCGCTGACCTCGGCCTCATCGCGTACGAGTCACTTGGTCCTGATGGCGCGCCCTGCGAGGGGATGATCATGGAGGAAGCGTTGATCCTCGAGATCGTGCGTCCTGGAACCGGCGATCCGGTGCAGCCCGGCGAAGTTGGCGAAGTGGTGATCACCACTTTCAACAAGGACTATCCATTGATCCGGTTTGGCACAGGCGATCTTTCCGCCGTGCTACCCGGCCAGAGTCCCTGCGGGCGCACGAACGTGCGGGTCAAGGGCTGGATGGGGCGGGCCGACCAGAGCACCAAGGTGCGCGCCATGTTCGTCACGCCGAAGCAGGTCGACGAGATCGCCAAGCGCCACCGCGAGATCGGGCGCGCCCGCCTTGTCGTATCGGGCGAGCCCGGCTCGGATCAGATGACGCTGAAAGTTGAAGTGCGCGAGCGTTCCGCAGGACTGGCGGAGGCCATCGTCGCCACAATCCGGGATGTCACCAAGCTGCGCGGCGAAGTCGAATTGGTGGACGCCGGTTCGCTGCCGAACGACGGCAAGGTGATCGAGGACGTGCGCAAGTACACCTAGCGGTTCTTGCTGTCGCCTTTGTAGCTCTTGAAGCGCGTCACGGTGCCGGTGGCCATGTCGACTTCCGCCTCCCATCCGGCCCCTCGCGTTTCGGCTCGCGTGTCCTCGAAATGGACGTTCCAGGTGGTCTTGCCCTTGGCCACCTTCCGCTTGAACGACGATCCGTGCGCAAGCCCGTTCTTATCCGCATACGCCGTCGCGTAGCACACGGCTTGGTCTGAGTTGCGTACGGGCGGAGCCGAGCAGTCCCGGCCGTAAGCGAGGGGGAACATCAACAGCGCGCTGAGCCCAAATAGGTATTTCATGGAGCCTAGGGTTGCCCAATAGCGGCGCATAGCAAAGGCACTATTTCAAGATAAGACCAAAGTCCAATACCGCCCGGCGTGGCTGCCTTGGAGACTCGGGCGACACGAGATGGGTCCGCAGGGAAAAAGAATCGCGTTGGCGCTTTCCGGGGGCGGCTTCCGCGCCACGCTTTACCACCTCGGCCTCGTGCGTTTCCTGCGCGACGCCGGCATCCTGCGCAACGTCACCCATATCACATCGGTCTCTGGTGGCAGCATCATCGCGGCGCACCTCGCCCTGCATTGGTCGCGCTACAACGGTACGGAGCAGGACTTCGACGCGGCGGCGGCCGAGTTGCTGGCGTACATGCGCCTCGACGTACGCAACCGCATCGTCCGCCGGTTTCCACTCGGCTTTTCCGTCCGCTGGTTGCGCCGCCTCGTCGGCCTCTCGAACCGCAAGCTGACTCGGACCGGACTGCTCGAGCATCACTACCAGCAGCATCTCTTCGGCGACGTGAGCCTTTTCGAGCTGCCGGAGACCCCGCAGCTTCACATCCTCGCCACGAATCTAAGTGAGGGGCGTCTCACGTCGTTCAATCGAGACGGGCTGTGGCACATCCGCCGCGACGCTGGCCACGGCTTTCGCATCGATCGCGAGCGAATCGGACTTGCCACCGTGCCGATGGCGGTCGCAGCGTCGTCCGCATTCCCGGGCTTTTTTCCGCCGATGTTGCTGACTGGGGAGGATGTCGGCGCAAGGAGCGGCACGTTCGGACGCCAGTCGTTCACGGACGGCGGGGTGTTCGACAACCTGGGCGTCCGCATGATGCACTTCCTCGCGCGCGCCGGCGGCGAGAGCGCGCTGCCCTGGGACGGCGTACTGGTCAGCGACGTCGGCAAGCCTTTCGAAGTGCAGTCGAGCGCCGAATCCGTCGGAATGGTGCGGACTGCGATGCGGGCGAGCGACATCCTCATGGACCGCGTCTGGCAGCTCGAAAGCGAGACGTTCAAGGACACGCCCGGCTACGTCTTCGCGCGCATCACCGACGTCGTGCAACAGAGCGAAGACCCGACGGCGATGCACCCCGAGCTCCAGCGCCAGCTTCCAAGCATCCGTACCGACCTGGACCGTTTCACGCCGCTCGAGATGGGCAGCCTCATCCGCCATGGCTACTGCGTCGCCCGCAAGGCATGCCGGGCGCTTCCCAAGGTATTCGGAGACGAGCTACCCCAGAATCCGCCTTGGGCGCCGGATGCAGACGCGCAGACACAAGGGGCGTCGCCGGTCGCCCGCGAGCTCACGCAAGTCACCAAGGCGGCGCGCACCCTGCATGCATCGGGAGCGCGGCGCATTTGGAGCACGCTGTTCGATTTCCGCGATTGGGCGTCGTACGTCTATGTCCCGATCATCGTCCCAATCCTCGTGCTGACGCCCTACTTTACGCTGAAGTACTACGAGTACTCGCACCGCATGAACCAGATCATCCAGTCGCTCGCCCAGGGCAGCCGCGATGTGGACCAGATGAGCCGCCTGATGGACGGGCCGATTGCCCGCTTCGCCGGCGAAAAATACGAGCAGCTTGCACCCGGCCAAGCGGTCGATCGGGCCGGGTTCACCATCCTGCAGGATTTGCGCATGATCGACTTGCGACGCTGGTACGGAGCGAAAACCACCGCCGCTAATTCGTACATGTACGGCTATCGTCGGTTGAAGGTGCGCCGTGAGCCGGACAACGACAAGAACAACGTGTTTCGCGCCAGCGTGCTCGCCATCGCCCCGGACACACAGGTTCGCTTTCCGCCGCAGACGGTGAAGCCCAAGCTGTATGCGAGCGATGCGGGCACCACGCCGGCGGGCCAGAAGATGATCCATTGGGAAATTCAAGCCGACTTTCGCCGGGTGCCTCCCGGCGATGTCGTCGACATCGTGTACGAGCACATCTCGCCCGGCGCGTTCGTGGTGGAGGGGACCAGCTCGAACACGATCAGCTTCAGCGTCGAGGAGAAAACCGCTGAGCTCACGCGCTGGCTGCTGATGCCCGAGGGCAGGGAGTACAAGGACTTTCTTCTGATCCGCTACAAGGACGACAACCCGGACCTGTCTGAGAAGGTGAAGCTCGCCACCGAATACCTTGCTGAAGACAGGACGATTCTCGCCTTCAAGCTCCTCGGCCTAGAAGGCGGTTATACCTACGAGCTGACCTGGTTCTACAAGTAGCGACTAGCGCTTGGCGTAGGAGTCCGCCACAACCCACGCGGCAGTGGTGAGCGCCACGGAGATGACGAACTCGCTCCATTGAAAGGCGTTAGCACCGGACGCGACGATGGGTACCCAGATGAGCAATGTGAACAATCCCATCTGAACGGTCGCGAGCACGGCGGCGAGCCGCGCGTAGACACCGCAGATCACTGCTGCGCCCGCCGCGATGTAGGTGACGCCCGTCAGATACGCCCAAGCCAAGTGCCAAGGCAGGTAGCCGGGTACCAATCCTGCGGTCTCTTTCGCATAGACGAAATGCGCCACACCGAAGGGAATCAACGCGATGCCAAAAAGCATCCGCACGACGCGCAGGCCAATGCCGCCGTTAGCGGCGTACGCCGCCCAGGCGCCTGCCACGATCACCGCCGTCTCGCCAAAGCCCGACCAGGACTCTTGCGACAGCGGAGAGGCAACGACGCGAGGCACTCTGAAGAGCAGCAACCAAGCGAGCAGATAGGCCAGCAGCAACACGGACGCATCACGCGCTGAGCGCTTCCAGAGCAAACCCAGCCCGCAGCCGAGCGAGAGAAGGGCGCAGACATAGACGAGCACGTCGCGCGCCGGCAGGTTTTTCGGGGACGGCTGCCAGATTGGCGCGAAATCGCCCTTGGCGAGGCTGAGGATGCCCAGCGCCATCATGGTCACGGCAAAGGCTGCGTATCCGATGCGCATCGCTTACTTCTGTGAGCGTGCCGCAGCTACCGGCAGCGTGTCCACTCGCCGCATCTCGGCGTTGCGCACGGTCGTGGGATCTGCCAGAAAGGCCTTCGCGAAGTGGATCGCATCGGCGCCCCAGAACACTTCGCCGTCGATGACGAGGCTCGGCACGCCGAACACGCCTCGCGAGGCCGCCTCTTCGGTATTGGCGCGCAGCTGGTCCTTCACCTCGGATAGCCGCGACTCCTGCACGCCTAGCTCGGCGCAGAGCGCGGCAAAGCGCTTGGCGTCGTCCGCATGCTCGCCGCTCATCCATATCGATTCGAAAATGCGTTTGACTGCCTCCGGCTTGCTGTCGCACGCTAGGGCGAGACGGAGGTGGGGCAGCGGATTGAACGGATGCGCGGCAGGAAAGCGGAACGGCACGCCGAGCTCCTTGGCCCACCACGTGCACCAGCGATAGGTCCAGCGGCGCTTCGCGGGAATCTCGGCTGGGCCTTTCTGGCCCCAGTGGTTGAGGAGCCCTGCGAAGAGCACGGGCTTGTAGGTCACCGAATGGGACAATTCGCCGAGCCGGTGGTGGGCGATGTAGGCGAAGGGCGAAACAAAATCGAAATACCAGTCGACGCTAGGAGTGGCCATGACGGTACGGATCGAGAAAAAGGGAAAAGTGTGGACGGTGATCCATTCGCGCGCCGAGGCGCGCAATGCGATGGATCCGGAAAGCGCCGATGCGCTCGTGGCGGCTTTTCAAGCGTTCGATAAAGACTCCGACGCCGCGGTCGCTGTTCTGTGGGGCGAAGGCGGTGCGTTCTGCGCCGGCTGGGACCTCAAGTACTGCGCGACGATGGTCAAGGATGCGAAGCAGCTGCACGACATCGACTATCCGCTCGACGATCGAAAGGCGATCCCGCGTGGACCGCTCGGCCCGACGCGGCTCGAGCTCGACAAGCCGGTCATCGCCGCTGTCGCCGGCCCGGCGGTTGCCGGCGGCTTCGAGCTCGCGCTCTGGTGCGACGTGCGCGTCATGGAGCAGTCGGCGTACTTCGGCGTCTATTGCCGGCGCTGGGGCGTCCCGCTCATCGATGGGGGAACGGTGCGCCTGCCGCGCATCGTCGGCATGGGACGCGCCATGGAGATCATCCTGACCGGGCGCAAGGTGCAGGCCGACGAGGCGCTGCGCATCGGCGCCTGCGAGCATGTCGTGCCCGACGGCAAATCGCGCGAATTTGCGGAAGCGATGGCGCATGAGATCGCGCGCTTTCCGCAAGCGTGCGTGCGCGCCGACCGGCGCTCCGCTTATATGCAGCAGGGGCTGCCGCTCCGCGAAGCGATGCGCAAGGAGTGGTACAACGGGTTTCCCGCCTTCGAGATCGACGGCGCCGCCGGCGCGGCGCGCTTCGCCTCAGGCAAGGGGCGGCACGGAGATTTTCGCGACATTTAGCCGGCGCCGAGGAAGTTCCGCCATGACGCGTGCGCGCTCGGCATTCGTCATCCGCGCCCAGCGCGAGATTTCATCGAGCGTTCGCGCGCAGCCGAGACAGAGGCCGTGCACCGGGTCCATCTGGCAGACCCTGATGCAGGGTGATTCGATTTCCTTGGTCATTTTTTCTTCTTCGCCGCAATAGCCTTGCCGGCTTTCGAGCCGTAGTCCCGCTTCAGCACGCCGCTGATCCATTGCCCGATGTCGACCAGGCGCTCGAGGTCGATGCCAGTACGCACGCCGACGCCGTGCAGCATGTACACCACGTCCTCTGTCGCTACGTTGCCCGAGGCTCCGGCCGCATAGGGACAGCCACCCAGGCCGGCGATCGATGCATCGAAGGTGCCAACGCCGAGCTCGAGTGAGGCATAGATGTTGGCGAGCGCCTGGCCGTAGGTGTCGTGGTAATGGCCAGCGAGCTTCTCCATGGGCATTTGCGCCGCGCACGCCTGGATCATCGCTTTCGTCTTCTCAGGCGTGCCGGTGCCGATGGTGTCGCCGAGCGAGACCTCATAGCAGCCCATCTCGTAGAGCGCCTTCGCCACATCGGCCACGCGCTTGGGCGCGATCTCGCCCTCATAAGGGCAGCCGAGCACGCAAGAGACATAGCCGCGCACTTTGATCTTTGCGACCTTCGCCGCCTCCGTCACCGGCCGGAAGCGGTCGAGCGACTCGGCGATCGAGCAGTTGATGTTCTTCTTCGAGAATGCTTCGGACGCTGCCGCAAATACCGCGACTTCAGTCGCGCCTGCAGCACGCGCCGACTCGAAGCCCTTCAGGTTCGGCGTCAACACCGGATAGTCGACGCCGGGCTTCCGCCTTACGCGCTCCAGCACCTCGGTGTGGTCCGCCATTTGCGGCACACATTTGGGCGAGACAAAGGCCGTCGCCTCCACGGCGGGTAGTCCCGCGTCTGCAAGGCGCTCTATCAATTCGATCTTTACCGCCGTGGGAACTTCCTTCGGCTCGTTCTGCAGGCCGTCGCGCGGTCCCATTTCGACGATGCGAACGCTCGACTTCATTCGACCTTGATCAATTTGGCCCCCTCGGGCACCTGCTCGCCGGCGGCGTAGTGGATTTCCTTCACCGTGCCGTCGGCCGGCGCGGTGATCGTGTGCTCCATCTTCATCGCTTCCAGGGTGAGGAGCGCATCGCCC
>JAFARH010000129.1 GCA_019245555.1 Betaproteobacteria bacterium | reverse complement strand
AGCATCTGCGCTGCCTCGAACAGGCGCGGATCCACGGAACGCACGCCGAAGACGGTGTTCAGGAGAATGGGATAGAACGCACCTAGAAAGACGAGGAATACCGCCGAGCGCGGCCCGAGCCCGAAGAACACCATGGACAGCGGCAGCCAGGCCGTCACCGGAATCGGCCGTAGGATCGAAAGCGTCGGATCGAGAAGCTGCCGGAACACCATGATCTTGCCGATGGCGAGGCCGAGCGGAATGCCGATCGCGGCGGCGAGGAAGAATCCGCCGTAGACGCGCTGCATCGAGGCGAGGAGATGCGTGAGGATGGTCTTGCTGAAAGCGTCGTCGTAGACCCCGCCGAAAGCGAAGTCGTACATCATCACGCCGACCATGTACGGCGTGGGCACAAGCCGGGTGCCGCTCGTCACCACCGCGGCGTGCCACAGGACGACGAGGAACAGCGGGAAGCCGGCGCCCAACACGACGGCGCGCAGACGTTCCATGGCTACATGAACTTGGTGGTAATGGACTTGTCCAGGTTCGGCAGCTCGCGGATCTGCTTCTTGTCGTACATGAGCTGGGAATACGCCTTGGCACGCTTGATGAAGTCGTCGTCGATCTTCCAGGTGAGCTCGACGTTGGGCGCAGCGAGCTCGATCGACTTCTTCTGCTGGCCGAGCTTCTGCATCGCCATCTCGACCATCGCGTCCCGGTTCGTCATCGCGTACTCGGTTGCCTTCTTGTGGATCTCCATCATCATCCTGACGAGCTGGGGATTCTTCTCGATCGTGTCGGCCTTCACGCCCCAGACCATGTTGAGCGTGCCGATGGGCGTGCTGTAGGGGTACTCGACGATCTTGCCTACGCCGTTCGCGAGGCTGATGCCCGGCCCGGGCTCGGCGCCGACATAGGCGTCGATGTCGCCGCGTGCGAGGGCCGGCGCCATATCGCTGAACGGCAGGCGGATGTTCTGCACGTCCTTGATCGTCATGCCTTCGGCCTTCAGCCGCTCGAGGATCACCACCTCCTGCGTCGAGCCCGGCCAGATGGCGAGGCGCTTGCCCTTCAGGTCCTTGAGCGACTTGATGTCGGAATTGGCTCCAGCGACCACGGCCATGCCGCGGTTGCACTGCGCAGCGAAGATGACGAGCGGCTCGCCCGCCGCTATGCCGAGCATCGCGGCTGCGATGCCGAAGGTGCCGAAATCGACCGAGCCGGTGAGCACGGCGTTCTTACCGTCGGTCGGGCTCTCGAATGGCACCACCTCGATCCGGTAGCCGGCTGGCGTGAACTTCTCGTAGAAGTAAGGCGTGATGCTGTGAATCAGCTTAAGGGCACCGACCTTGACGACTTTGTCTTCCGCCTGCGCGGAAACGGCAAACACGCCGAGCGCGAGCACGGCGATGGCAACAAGCCTTTTCATCGAACCCTCCCCGGTTTGGTCCTCGCTTGCCTTCGCAAGCCCTGTGCCAAGGGTTTTCCGGCCGAAGCATGGCCTTGGCGCACTAAACGAGTGCGGCTGGCGCTAGCGGCTCTCTATAAGGGTGCGCACCTCGCGCGTGAGGCTGCCGGCGGGCGATGCCAACTCCTCGAGGATGGTGAAGTGATCGTGTTCCGGCAGCGCAAGGAGCTTCGCTTGCGGAACCGCTTTCGAATACTCCTCGGATTGCCGGCGGAGCTCGGGCAGCTCATTCGTGCCATATGCGATCGAGAGCGGCTTTGAGAAGGCTGGCCCAGCGATCGGGCTGTTACGGCGTGCCTCGAGCTCGTCGAGCTGCAGCTTCTCGTTCAGGTAGCAGTGGCGGATGGGCTCGAGATCGTAGATCCCGCTGATCGCGAGCCCGGCGCTGGCCGCGGGGTGCTGCATCGCCATCGCAGTCAGGTGGCCGCCGGCCGACCAGCCGGAAACGACCATGCGGCTTGCTCTCGCGCCCAGATAGGAGAGTGCAGCCATGATCTCGCCGACGATGCCATCGAGGCGTTTTTCAGGAGCAAGCGTATAGCCGACGAGCGCGACGCTGATGCCGTGCGCGAGCGGCCCTGAAACGAGGAAGGCGAAGAGCTCCTTCGAGCGCATCTGCCAGTAGCCGCCGTGGATGAAGACGAGCAGCGGCGAGTCTTTTCCTGCTTCGAAGAAGTCGATGCGATTGCGCGGTGCCGGTCCGTAGCGGAGGTCGAGACCCCGCAGATGCTCGGCGCGCACGCGGTCACTCCTCGCCTGCCAGCCGGCCACGATCTGCGCGCTGTTCTTCACCGCCGCCGAGTTGTTGTAGGCCGCGTCGAGCGTCGCGCGATCCATTCCGCGATAGAGTGCCGCCATGCTCGATGAAGTGTACCGGCGCATTGAAGCGAACGCCGCCAATCCGATTTTCATCCATTTGCTCCCGAGAGCGGAGGCTGAACAACGACTTCGCCAGATCGAGCGCCTGCCGCGCACTTCGCTTTGGGGACGCACGTTCGCGGTCAAGGACAACATCGACGTCGCGGGCCTGCCAACTACCGCTGCCTGCCCCGCGTTCTCGTACGTCGCGAAGGAAACCGCACCCGCGGTGCAAAAGGCGCTCGATGCCGGTGCCGTGCTGATCGGCAAGACGAACCTCGACCAGTTCGCCACCGGACTCGTCGGGACGCGCTCACCCTACGGCGCGTGCAGGAATGCCTTCGATCCAGCCTATATCAGCGGTGGCTCGAGTTCCGGCTCGGCGCTCGCGGTCGCGCTCGGCATCACGGATTTTTCTCTTGGCACCGATACTGCAGGCTCCGGGCGCATTCCTGCGGCGTTCAACAGCATCGTCGGGCTGAAGCCGACCCGCGGCCTGATCTCCACACGCGGAATCGTGCCTGCGTGCCGTTCGCTCGACTGCGTGTCCGTCTTCGCGCGGAACTGCCCGGAAGCCGTCGCCGTATTCCAAGTACTGCAGGGTCCGGATGTGCACGATCCCTATTCGCGAACGGGCAACCCGGTCAGCGTCGCATTGCCCGCATTCCGCTTCGCCGTGCCCCGACAGCTCGAGTTCCACGGCGACTCGGCTTACGCGGCTCTTTTCGGAAAAGCGGCCGAAAGGCTGCGTACGCTCGGCGGCACGCAGGTGGATATCGATTTCGCGCCCTTCCTCGAAGCGCAGGCCCTGCTTTACGGGCCCTGGGTGGCCGAGCGAACCTCGGAGGACTTTCCGCTGGATGCGATGCTGCCCGTCACGCGCCAGATCATCGAAGCCGGACGGCGCTATTCGGCGACGGATGTCTTCAAGGCCCAGCATCGCCTCGCAGTCCTGCGGCGCGTTTGCGCGGAGATCCTCGCCACCGCGGATGTCCTGGTCGTGCCGAGCGCGCCGACGATCTACCGCATCTCAGAGATCGAGGCCGACCCGATCGAGCTCAATTCCCGCCTTGGCCGCTATACGAACTTCGTCAACCTGCTCGACCTCGCGGCGATCACCGTGCCGGCGGGATTCCGTCCCGACGGCCTGCCCTTCGGAATCACGCTGATCGGCCCCGCATTTTCAGACCTCGCGCTTACCGATTTGGGAGATCGGTTTTCGGATTAGCGAGCGCGCTGCGCAGGCGCGCGACGCCCTCGGCGAGCTTGTCGGTGTCGGCGGCAAAACACCAGCGCAGGAACCCTTCGCCTTCCGGACCGAACGCCGAGCCGGGCGCGAGGCCAAGCCCGTGGTCACGCACGAGCTGCTTGCAGAAGCCGAGGCTATCGGTCATTCCTTTCACGCGCAGGAAGACGTACATCGTGCCCTCGGGCACCGCGACTTCCACGCGTTCGATTTTCCTTAGTTCACCAACCAAGAAATCGCGGGCGCGGTGGAAGCGTTCCCTGGTGTGCTCGATCACCGGCTCGCCCTGAGTCACGGCAGCGATGCCGGCGCGCTGGATGAAGATCGGTGTGCACGAGGTGTTGTATTCGATCAGCTTGCCGAGATCGGCGACGAGGCTCGGTGGCACGACGAGCCAACCCAGGCGCCATCCGGTCATGAGCCAAGACTTGGAGAACGTGTTGGTGCTGATGACGCGATCGTCTTCCTGCATGCCATCCAGGAATGAGGGCGCCACGCCGCCTTTGCCGAAATACAGGCGCTCATAAGCGTCATCCGCGAAGATCCAGATGCCGTGGCGGCGGCAGTGCTCGAGGATCGTCTTCTGCTCCTCGCGCGAGATCGTCCAGCCGGTCGGATTGTTCGGCGAGTTGAGATACAGCACCCGCGTGCCCGGGGTCAGCGCGGCGAGGAGCTTCTTCATGTTGAGCGTCCAGCCCGTGGGCGCGAAATCCAGAGGCACTGTCGTCACGCTCGCGCCGAGGATCTTCGGGATCTCCTGCAGGTTCGGCCAGAGCGGCGTCACCTCGACCACGTGGTCGCCATGGTCCACGAGCAGCTGCGAAGCGAGCATCAGCGCATTGACGCCGGCGCTCGTCACCGCGATCTGCGCGGGGTCGGTCTTGCGGTGGAGGCGGGAGATGTATGCCGCCAGCGCTTCGCGCAACTTCGGGATGCCGAGGTTGTGCGTATAGAAGAGCTCGCCCGCGGCGATCGAGTCGATGCCGGCCTTGCGGATGAACTCCGGCGTCGGCTCGTCGGGCTCGCCGACCCAGAACGCGAGGATGTCCTTGCGGCCGAGGCCTTCGTTGTAGAGCTCGCGGATTTTCGAGGCGGCCAGCGACTGGACTGCGGCGCGCGCGGCGATCGGTGTTTCGCGTTTCATGGAAACGGCTATTCTAGACTGCGGGCGTGATGTCCCATGCGCGCCTCTCGCTCATCCTCGCCATCGTCACGATGGTGATCTGGGGCGCGAACTTCGCCTTCGTCAAATACGTGCTCGATGCGCTCGGCGTCGGCGCCTTTCTCTTCATCCGGTTCCTGACGATGCCGCTCCTCGCATTCCTGCTGCTCGGCCTCGTCTTCCGGCGAAATCTCGCGGCGACGGTGCCCAAGCGGGAAGACATGCCCCGCTTCATCGTCTGCGGCCTCGTCGGCCACGCTCTGCACGTGGGCCTCGTGTTCTGGGGCATCAGTCTCTCGACCGCCTTCTCCTCGGCGCTCGTGCTGACAAGCGGGCCACTCTTCACGCTCGCCATCCTCGTCGTGCTCGGTGTGGAGCGGCTGCGGGCGAGCCAGGTCGCGGGGACGGTGCTCGCGATGGCGGGGATCGTGATCTTCCTCTCGGACAAGTTCGCGCGCGGCGTGGCGCATGCTGGCTTCGGCGACCTCGTGCTCCTCGTCGCCGCCTCGTTCTTCTCGCTCTACACGGTGCTGGTGCGGCCTCTGGTGCAGCGCTACGGTCCGCTCATTGTCCTTGCCTACACGCTGCTCTTCGGCGCGCCGCCGATGGTGCTTCTATCGATCCCGAGCATCCTCTCGGCGGACCTGGCAAAACTCACCCCCATGGTGTGGATCGGGCTTTTCTGGGCCATCGTCCTGTCATCGGTCGGTGGTTGGATGGTGTGGGCCTGGGTCAACCACGTGCGCGGTATCGCGCGCTCGGCGCCGTTGATGTATCTTCCGCCGCCGATTGCCGGCATCGTGGCCTGGCTCACGCTCGGCGAGCACTTCACGTGGCTCAAGATCGCGGGCGCAGGCATTACGATGGCGGGAATCGCGTGGGCGCAGTTCGGCGGTGGTCGGCCGCCGCCACGCGAGGCGGCACAGCCAGATTCCGGCTAGACAACTAAAAAGGGGGATCCCGTTATGTCAGGCGGTCACGGTCATGGCCATGGCGATCATGGCGGCAGCAAGAAGATCGCGCTCTTGATATCGATGCTCGCGCTGGTGCTGGCATTCTCAGAGACGCTCGGCAAGAGCGCGCAAACGGCGGCGCTCGCCTACAACATCGAGGCGTCTAATCTCTGGGCGTTCTTCCAGGCGAAGACGATCCGGCAGACGGTGCTGCGCACCGCCGCGGAAGAAGTCGCGACCGGCAACATGAGCCCGGCGGCGAAGGACCAGGTCGCCAAGTGGAAGGACACGGTGCAACGCTACCAGTCCGAGCCCGACACCAACGAAGGCCGCGACCAGCTTGTCGCGCGCGCCAAGGCAGCCGAACAGAAACGCGACGTCTCAATGGCCGCCTATCACCACTACGAGGTCGCGTCAGCGGCGGTACAGATCGCGATCGTGCTCGCCTCTGCTTCGATCATCGCGGAGATTGTGGCGCTCGCGTGGATCGGCGGCGCACTTGGCGTGCTGGGAATCGTGTTCAGCGCAATCGGCTTCTTCGCGCCGAACGCCGTGCACCTCTTCTAGGGCTTCAGAATCCTGAGGAGCGCGGGCTTGCCGGCGGCAAGCGCGAAGCGCGCCTCGTGCGCCGGCCGGCGGGCGAGCTCTTCGGCCGTCTTGCCCTCGAACGCGGCGCGGAATTCGCGGTTGCCCAGCAGGACTTCCTGGCGCTGCAGGTCGACCACGTAGGCTGGCGCATCGAGCTTCTCCAGCACCGAGAGCGACAGCTCGTGCCCACGGACCGCTTCGCGCAGCCGCGAGAGCAGGAAGATCACGATCGCGAAGATCGCGAACTGGACCGTGGCGTCCCAGTAGAAGAAGAAGCTGTTCGCGTAGTGGTGCTCTCCGCGGAAGATCGCCACCCACACCAGCGTGGCGACTACGCCAATCCCGAGACCCCATTTGCCGCCGCAGGCCCACGTCACCATCGTGATCGGCACGAGATACAGGATGCCGAGATGCAGGTCGTAGCCGGTCAGGCGGTCGATGGTGGCAATCGCGAGCACTAGGATCACACCGGCTGCGCAGGTGACTGCCGGGCTGTACTCGCCGAAGACTCCAGTGGCGGCCGGGGCCGGCCGGGCCACTTGCTCGTTCATATGTAAACCTCGCCGCCGCCCTATTCTGCGCCCGTTGAGGGAGCGGGCAAGGTCGAATTTTGCGCTCTTAACGCCGCCTTTACCTAGATCAGCACCCGCGTCCCG
>JAFARH010000082.1 GCA_019245555.1 Betaproteobacteria bacterium | reverse complement strand
TTCTTCCTTGTCCGGCGAGTAGACCTCTTCGCGGTAGATGAAGAGGATCACGTCGGCATCCTGCTCGATGGCGCCCGATTCGCGCAGGTCCGACATCATCGGGCGGCGGTCGTTCCTCTGCTCTACCGCGCGCGAGAGCTGCGATAGCGCGATCACCGGCACCTCGAGCTCCTTGGCGAGCGCCTTTAGGGAGCGCGAGATCTCCGAGATCTCGGTCGCGCGGTTCTCACCCTGCGATGTCGAAGACATGAGCTGCAGGTAGTCGACGATCACGAGCCCGAGCTTGTGGTACTCGCGCTTCAGGCGTCGCGCCCGCGCGCGCACTTCCAGCGCATTGAGCGCGGCGGTCTCGTCGACGTGGATGTTGGCTTCGTGGAGGCGTCCCATTGCCTCGGTGAGCTGCGACCATTCTTCGTCGCCCAGGCGTCCGGTGCGCAGCTTGTGCGCATCCACCTTCGCGATCGACGAGAGCATCCGCATGGCGAGCTGGCTTCCGCTCATCTCCATGCTGAAGATCGCGACGGGCATGCGAACGCTGGGATGCAGTGCGACGTGCTCGGCGATATTGAGCGCGAAGGCGGTCTTGCCCATCGAGGGACGGCCGGCAATGATCACCAGGTCGCCCGGCTGCAGGCCGGCCGTGCGCGAATCGAGGTCGTTGAACCCGGTCGGCACGCCGGTGATGTCGGAGGGGTTGTCCTGGTTGTGCAGGTGGTCGATGCGCTCGTAGACCTTGGCGAGGATCGGGCCGATGCCGAGCAGGCCTTGGTCCTTGCGCGCGCCCGACTCGGCAATCTGGAAGATCTTCGATTCGGCTTCGTCGAGCAGCTGGCCCACCTCCTTGCCGGACGGTGCGAGCGCACCTTCGGCGATCTCGGTCGCGACCTGCGCAAGGCGGCGCTGCACCGCCCGCTCACGCACGAGCTCCGCGTAGCGGCGGACGTTCGCCGAGCTCGGCGTGTTCTGCGCGAGCGCCGCGAGATACGCGGGCCCGCCAGTCTTGTCCTTGTCCTCGCTGGCTTCGATCGACTCGGCGACCGTGACCACATCGGCCGGCCGGGAAGCCGACACCAGTTTCTCGATGTGCTTCCAGATGCGGCGGTGATCGTCGCGGTAGAAGTCTTCGCCCGCGACGAGGTCGGCGATGCGGTCGAACGCCTGGTTGTCGATGAGCAGCGCTCCGAGAAGCGATTGCTCGGCTTCGACCGAGTGCGGCGGAACCTTGAGTGCTACGAGCTGCGGATCAGCGCTAACCTCGCGCGCGAGTTGCTGTGCGACGGCCATTCTTTTCGGCTTATCTCCCCGGCCGGAATGATAGGGAACGATGCTGCGAAATCGGACACCCGGGCAGTAACTCGACAGTCACAGTGACGCGAAATTGAGCATGCGAGGCATTCGGGCGCTTCAGGCTGTGGATTACCTGTGGGCACCGTGTCAGTACTTTGTGGATAGCGTTGTACAGAAAAAAAATTTTC
Source organism: Betaproteobacteria bacterium (assembly GCA_019245555.1). Taxonomy (GTDB): domain Bacteria; phylum Pseudomonadota; class Gammaproteobacteria; order Burkholderiales; family SG8-39; genus SCGC-AG-212-J23. The sequence goes on along the minus strand of JAFARH010000082.1, from coordinate 1,009 downwards.
TGCTTGACACCAAAATTCGCGACGATTGCGTTAGACATCGGCGACTACTGTATATCTATTCAGGCTGAGGCACAAAGAGAAGCGCCTCGGAAACAAAAAGGGGCCGGTTTTCACCGGCCCCCTATGCCCAGTGCGTTACGGCGCGATACCGGGCACGGCGCGGGACTATAAGGCTTGTACAGAAAACCGTACATCACCCATCAAATGATGGAGGGCAATAAAAAGGGGCCCGCAGGCCCCTTTTGTTCAGCTTAATTTTTTTCTACTGCTCGCCGAGGACCGATACGGTGATCGTCACGGTGACATCGGTATGCAGCGCGATCTGGATCGGGAAGTCGCCGACCTGCTTCAACGGACCTTGCGGCATGCGCACGTTCGCGCGCTCGACCTCGTGGCCCTGCTTCTGCAGCGCTTCAACCACGTCGTAGTTCGTGACCGAACCAAAAAGACGACCGTCCGGACCCGCTTTCTGCGTGATCTGCACGGTGAGGCCGTCGAGCTTCGCGCCGCGCTCCTGCGCGGCCTTGAATGTTTCGGCCTGCGCCTTCTCGAGCTCGGCACGGCGCGACTCGAACGCCTTGAGGTTCGCCTCGGTGGCGCGCTTCGCCTTGCCGTGGGGGATGAGGAAGTTGCGGGCATACCCGTCCTTCACCTTCACCACGTCGCCAAGCTCACCGAGATTGGCGACCTTTTCCATCAGGATGACTTGCATCAGTGCAGGTCCGTGTAGGGAAGCAGCGCCAGGAATCGCGCGCGCTTGATGGCTTCAGAGAGCTGGCGCTGATAGCCCGCGGCGGTGCCGGTAATGCGCGCCGGGATGATCTTGCCGGTCTCGTTGACGAAATCCTTCAGGACCTCGACGTCCTTGTAGTCGATCCCCTCGACCTTCTCGGCGGTGAAACGGCAGAACTTGCGGCGGCGGAATAGCGCCCGCTGCCCTTTGTCCTTCTTGTCCTTGCCGAACTTCCCTTTGCCTTTTCCTTTACCTCTGCGTGGCGGGGGCATCCTC
>JAFARH010000068.1 GCA_019245555.1 Betaproteobacteria bacterium | reverse complement strand
GAATGCATTGGCAGTGGCTCACGGCCTGGGCACGAGCATCAGCGTGTTCGCGCGCAGCGATAAGCGCTTTCCCTCCTTGCGTGATCGTTTCCCCAATGCGCAGTACCGCACCGGGCTGGATGCAAAGGTCCTGGCGGATGCGGACCTCGTCATCGGCGCGGTGTTCCTGCCCGGCCAACGCTCCCCCAAACTCCTGACCAAAACCATGCTCGGCTCGATGCGGCCCGGCTCAGCGCTAGTGGACGTGGGCATCGACCAGGGCGGGATCGCCGAGACTTCTCGCCAGACGACCCACAGCAATCCGATCTACGTCGAGGAAGGCATAGTGCATTACTGCGTGCCGAACATGCCCGCCGCGTGCGCACGCACCGCGAGCCTGGCGCTCAGCCAGGCGGTGTTACCTTACGTGCAGATGCTCGCCAACGGTCAGATGAGCGACGATTTGCGCACGGGGATTCAGGTTGCCGAAGGCAAGATCGTGCATCCCGAGCTGCGGCGATGAAGCGAAAGGCGGTCGCGATCGTCGTGGAAGAAAGTTGCATCGGCTGCACGCGCTGCATCGACGCCTGCCCAGTCGACGCAATCGTTGGTGCGCAAGGCCAGATGCACACTGTGGTCGAAGACTGGTGCATCGGCTGCGAGCTCTGTGTGCCGCCCTGCCCCGTCGATTGCATTGACATGGTCGAGCCGCGCGGCGAGTGGACGCGTGAGCTCAGGCACGCGGCGGGCGAGCGTGGACGGCGCCGGCAGGAGCGGCTCGCAGCAAGCACGGTGCGCTCGCACGGCGCCGCCGAGCGGAAGGCCATCCTCGCCGCCCTCCTCGGCCGTAAATGAATCCCGAGAAGCGACGCAAGATCTACGAGCGGCTGCGCGCCGCGAATCCGCATCCCACGACCGAGCTCAAATACAGCACGCCTTTTGAGCTCCTGGTTGCGGTCGTGCTTTCGGCCCAGGCCACCGACAAGTCGGTGAATCTCGCGACGGCGAAGCTCTTTCCCGCGACGCCGGAAAAGATCGTGAAGCTCGGCGTCGCCGGCCTCGAGGAGTACATCAAGAGCATCGGCCTTTACCGGACGAAGGCGAAGAACGTCGTTGCGCTGTCGAAGCTCGTCCTGGAGAAGCACTGTGGCGCGGTGCCGCAGAACCGCGAAGCGCTCGAGGAGCTGCCGGGCGTGGGACGCAAAACAGCGAACGTGGTGCTGAACACCGCCTTCGGCCAGCCGACCGTGGCCGTCGATACGCACATCTTCCGGGTCGCCAATCGCACGGGCATCGCGCCGGGCAAGGACCCACGCGAAGTAGAGGATCGGCTACTCAAGTTCACGCCGCCGGAATTCCTCCAGGACGCGCACCACTGGCTGATCCTCCATGGCCGCTATGTGTGCATTGCGCGCAAGCCCGGCTGCCCGGAATGCCTGATCCGCGATCTCTGCGAATTCAAGAAGAAGACCAAGGCGTGATCTTCGACCCGTCGCGTGACCAAGTGCGGGACATGTTCTTCGAGGCGTGGCGCAAATACCGCGCGCGCGAGCCGTTGGTCGGTATAGGGACGATCGCGCTCGACGTCATCCTGGCGCATCCCGAATACCACGACATGCTTTCGGATCCCGAGCGCAATCGCGCCAAGGACTACGTCGACGAGGGCAATCCGTTCCTGCACATGAGCCTGCACGTGGCGCTCGAGGAGCAGCTTTCCATCGACCAGCCGCCGGGAATCGCTACGCGGTTCCAAATGCTCGTGCAGCGCCATGGCGAGCGCCACGAGGCCCTCCACGAGGCGCTTGAGTGCCTCGCCGAGACGATGTGGCGCGCGCAACGCGACAAATTGCCGCCCGACGCCGCCGCCTATCTCGAATGCCTCGAGCGGCGCGCTCGACGGTAGTTCTTTTCGACACCGAACGGACTAGGCGGGGAGGACCCGAGTGAAATGTCGCGGGCGCCATGATGCCCCATGCGACTCCCCCTCCTCATCGGCGCGCTTCTCCTCGCGCTCGCCGCGCCCCTCGCCCCAGCTGCCGACTTCAACGAAGAGACCGCGATCCTCGTCGCCAAGCGCGAGATGCATGACCGTGTCTACGGCTCGAGCGTGATCGTGGTGCGGCCGCTGGGCCAGGATCGCCACATCGGCTTCATCGTGAACAAGCCGACCACCATGACGCTCGGCAAGCTCTTCCCGAAGCATTTGCCTTCGCAGAAGGTGGTGGACCCCGTTTACCTCGGCGGACCGATGGGGCCGGAAGTGATTTTCGCGATGGTGAAAGGCCGCGAGAGCCCGGGCGGACGGTCGCTGCAGCTAACGCCGGGACTCTACGTCGCGTTCGATAGCGCCGTGGTCGACAAAATCATCGAGAGCAAGCCGGACGAGGCGCGTTTCTTCGCCGGCATGGTGCTCTGGCAGCCCGGCGAGCTAGCGGAAGAAGTTAAGCGCGGACTCTGGTTCGTGCTCGACCCGCAGCCGGATCTCGTGCTTCAGCGCAAGACCACCGACGGACTGTGGGAAGACCTTGTCGGCCGCGCTGAGCGCAAGGCCAACACTATTTAGCGCTGGTTGTGTAGCGGGCCGGTCGTCTGGCTCGAGAACCAGGCGGCCACGTCCTGGATATCCTGCTTCGAAAGCTGCGCCGCGAACCCCTTCATGATGGGGTTGGTGCGGCGGCCGTTCTGGTAGTCGGTCAGCGCGTTCACGAGATAGTCGTAGTACTGCCCCGCGAGCACCGGTTGATCAGGCGCTGAAGGCTTGTTGCCATCGGCGCCGTGGCACGCGACGCACACCTGCGCCGCTTTCTGCTTGCCTTTATCTGCATTGCCGCCAGCCTGCACATTTGCGGCAAGCGCGAGTCCCACGATGATGAAGAGTGCGCGGTTCATTTGGCCGGCCTGCCGTAGTAGTCGGCCAGCTTCTGCATCTGCTCTTCCGTAAGACTCGCTGCGATGCCGCGCATCGACGGATGCGAGCGGTCGCCGGACTTGTACGCCTTCAACGCCGCGACGATGTAGCCGGGCTGCTGGCCCGCGATCATCGGCACGTGGTACACGACCGGGAACGCAGTCTTGTACCCCGGGATGCCGTGGCATCCGATGCACTGTGCATGGAAGTTTTCGGTGCCGGCATGCGGCACGTCTTCGCCGGCTTTGCTCTGCGCGAGCGCGGTTTGCGAGCTGAGCGCGAGAACTGCAGCGGCAAACGAGGCAAGGATGGGCTGGGACATTTCGCTTTTTTAGTCCGCTTTTTAGTCGGTGTCGAGGGTGCCGAAGTCTAGCGCAAAGCGACTGCTAGAATCCAATTTTTCCCCGCTCGGAAACTGAGGTATTTGCGAAATGCGCTTTAAAGGCTCGGATGCCTACGTTTCCACCGAGGACCTGACGCTCGCGGTCAATGCGGCGATCACGCTCCAGCGGCCGCTCCTCGTGAAGGGCGAGCCCGGCACCGGCAAGACGATGCTCGCGGTGGAAGTCGCGAAGTCCCTCGGCATTCCCCTCCTCGAGTGGCACATCAAGTCGACCACCAAGGCGCAGCAGGGCCTGTACGAATACGACGCCGTGAGCCGCCTGCGCGACTCGCAGCTCGGCGACCAGCGGGTGCACGACATCCAGAACTACATCGTGAAGGGCATGCTGTGGCAAGCCTTCACGTCCGAGAAGCCCGTCGTGCTCCTGATCGACGAGGTCGACAAGGCCGACATCGAATTCCCCAACGACCTGCTGCGCGAGCTCGACCGCATGGAGTTCTACGTCTACGAGACGCGCGAGCTCATCAAGGCCAAGCACCGGCCGATCGTCTTCATCACTTCCAACAACGAGAAGGAGCTGCCGGACGCGTTCCTGCGCCGCTGCTTCTTTCACTACATCCGCTTCCCCGACAAGGAAACGATGGAGAAGATCGTCGGCGTGCATTTCCCGACGCTGAAGAAGTCTCTGCTGCGCGAAGCGATGGAAGTCTTCTTCGAAGTCCGTGAGGTGCCGGGCCTGAAGAAAAAACCCTCGACGAGCGAGCTCCTCGACTGGCTGAAGCTCCTGCTCGCCGAGGACATCCCGCCGGAAGCGCTGCGCTCCAAGGACCGCAAGACCATCATCCCGCCGCTGCACGGCGCGCTCCTCAAGAACGAGCAGGACGTGCACCTTTTCGAGCGCCTCGTGTTCATGACGCGCGCGAAAGGCAGCTGACTAGGCGCCTCGCTCTTCTTCGCGGAAATAGCGGTCCGCCCCATCATGGCACGTCTAAAGGACAAGGTCGCGATCGTCACCGGTGCCGGCTCGGTCGGGCCGGGCTGGGGCAACGGCCGTTCCACCGTCGTTCGCTTCGTGGAAGAAGGCGCGAAAGTATTCGCCGTCGATCGCGACCAGGCGCTGCTCAAGGAGACAGTGGAGCGCGCGCCCGGCATCGCGACGCATATCTGCGACGTGACCGATAGCAAGGCTCTGGCGGCGATGGTCAAGGCCTGCGTCGACAAGTTCGGGCGTGTCGACATCTTGGTGAACAACGTCGGCGGCTCAGCGGCTGGCGGACCGGTGGAGATGACCGAGGAAGTGTGGGATGCGCAGGTCGACCTCAACCTGAAGAGCGTGTTTCTCGGCTGCAAGCACGTGCTGCCGGTGATGGAAAAGCAAGGCGGCGGCGCGATCGTGAATATCGCCTCGGCCTCCGGAATTCGCTTTAGCGGCTCGGCGCAAGTCGCCTACGCTGCGACCAAGGCCGGCGTGATTCAGCTTTCGCGTGTCGTTGCCGTGCAGTACGCACCGAAGGGCATCCGGGTGAACAGCGTGGTGCCGGGCCAGCTGCACACGCCGATGGTCGAAGTGCGGCTCGCAAAGCAGCGCATGGGCGGAGACGTCGATGCGCTGCTCAAAAGCCGGGTGAAGCGCATACCGATGGGTTTTGCCGGCGATGGCCGGGATACCGCGAATGCGGTGCTCTTTCTGGCATCGGACGAGGCGCGTTTCATTACCGGCACCGAGATCGTCGTCGACGGCGGCATGACGGTGCGCTGCGACTGATAAAGGAGGATCGATGAGGCTGCTGAGGATCCTGGCGCTGCTCCTTCCCATGCTCGCGTGGGCGCAGTCCTATCCGACGAAGCCGATCAAAATCGTCGTGCCCTTCCCGCCCGGCGGTCCGTCCGACATCTTTGCGCGCGGCCTTGCGCAAGGAATGCAGGCGGACATGGGCCATCCTGTGATCGTCGAGAACGTCGGCGGCCAGGGCGGCGTGATCGGCGTGGATCGCGCGCTGAAGTCCGCGCCGGATGGCTACACGCTCGGCTTCAACAGCGGCTCGACGCTCGCCATCGCGCCCTACTCTTTCACGCGGCTGCCGTACGACGTGAAAAAAGACGTGGCGCTGATCACGACCGTCGTGCGCGTGCCGGAAGTGCTGGTCGTGCATCCGTCCATGCCGGTGAAAACACTGCAGGAGCTGGTCGCATACGCGAAGGGGAATCCTGGCAAGGTGAACTTCGGCTCGGCCGGCGGCGGGAGCATCACGCACCTTGCGGGCGAGCTCCTGAAGGCGGAAGCCAAGATCGATATCGTGCACGTGCCATATAAGGGCGCGGCGCCCGCAGTGAACGACCTCCTCGGCGGCCAGGTGCAGATGGGCATCTTCGACGTGCCGGTGCTTCTAGGCCATATCCGCAGCGGGCGCTTGAGGCCGATCGCGATCACGAGCGGCAAGAGAGCGGAGGCCCTTCCAGATGTGCCGACGACTGGCGAGGGAGGCTATCCGAACGTCACCTCGGATAACTGGTACGGGCTCATCGTGCCGGCGGCCACGCCGGCCGACGTGCAGAAGCGCATCCACGCCGCCGCAGACAAGGCACTGCATTCGCCCGTCGTGATCGAGCAATTCGCCAAGGTGAGCGGCGTCGCCGCGCCCAGCACGCCGCACGAGTACGCGACCTTCCTCGCTGCTGAGCAAGCGAAGTGGAGCAAGATCGTCCAGGCAATCGGTTTCAAGGAGGAGAACTGAAGCGCATCGACGTCCCGGCGGTCGACCACATCGGCGTGCGCGTCAAGGATCTCGATCGCGCCATGAAGTTCTACGCCATGCTCGGCTTCGAGCTCGAACACAAGGCCGCCAACGATGCCGTGGCGGTGGTGAAGAACGCGCACGGCGTCGAGCTGAATCTCGTCTTCAACGCTAACGCTGATAGTGGCGGCAAGAACGTGCTGATGGATGTCCGGGAGAAGTACCCTGGCTACACGCACGTCGCGCTGCGCGTGAGCTCGATCAAGGCGACGATCGAGGCGCTGCGCGAGCACGGCGTGCGCATCACCCAGGGGCCGGTGTCATTCGGCCGCGATGGGCACGTCTCCGTGTTCATGCGCGACCCTGATCTCAACGTCGTCGAGCTGCGCGGCCGCGCGGAGGACCTCTCTTCTATCGGCGGCGTAGTGGAATACGTCCCGGAGAACTAACCCCTAGGCGGCGGGCTTCTTCCGCGCCATGACCTTGTTCACGACCTCGCGAAGCTGGTCGGGCTTGAATGGCTTCACGATGTAGCCCTTCGCGCCGGACTTGATCGCCCAGTTCACCTGCTCGTCTTTCGGCGTCGCGGTGATCATGACGATCGGCACGCGCTCCCAGCCCGGCGTCGACTTGATCTGGATGATGAGGTCGACGCCGCTGCCGTCGGGCAGCCCGATGTCGAGCGTCGCGAGCGCGGGCGCCGGCATCGTCCCAATGAGGGCCGCGGCGGACTTGCAGTCGACGGCGCGCTTAACCTCGAACCCCATTTGCTCGAAAACGAACTTCAGGATCTCGGCCATCGGGTCGTCGTCCTCGACCACCAGTGCGCTGGGCTTCGGCTCCATGGACGCTATTGCACCATAATGCGAGCGTGCTGATCGATTTCTTCCTGAAACTGAAGAGCCACCGGCTGCCGGTCTCCATCAAGGAATACCTGACGCTGCTCGAGGCGATGGACAAGAACGTGATCGGCCCGTCGGTCGACGACTTCTACTACCTATCGCGCACGGCGCTCGTGAAAGACGAGGCGAACTACGACAAGTTCGACCGCGCTTTCGCCGAGTTCTGGCAAGGCGTCGAGACGGTCCCCGGCATCGAGGCGCAGATTCCGCTCGAGTGGTTGCTGAAACAGGTCGAGCTGACGCTTTCAGAGGAGGAGAAGAAGCAGATCCAGGCGCTCGGCGGCTGGGAAAAGCTGATGGAAACGCTGAAGCAGCGGCTCGAGGAGCAGAAAGGGCGGCACCAGGGCGGCAACAAATGGATCGGCACCGGGGGCACCTCGCCTTTCGGCGCGTACGGCTACAACCCGGAAGGCATCCGTATCGGACAGGAGAAGGGCCGCAACCGCTCCGCGGTGAAGGTGTGGGACCAGCGCGAATACCGCAACCTCGATGACTCCGTAGAGCTCGGCACGCGGAATATCAAGGTCGCGCTCCGGCGTCTGCGCAAATTTGCGCGCGACGGCGCGCCGGACGAGTTCGACCTGCCGGGCACGATCGACGCAACGGCCCGCAAGGCCTACCTCGATATCCATATGCGCCCGGAGCGCAGGAACGCGATCAAGGTGCTGATGCTGATGGATATCGGCGGCACGATGGACGACCACATCAAGCTGGCGGAAGAGCTCTTCTCCGCTGCGAAGACCGAGTTCAAGCACCTCGAGTTCTTCTACTTCCACAACTGCCTGTACGACTTCGTGTGGAAGGACAACCGGCGCCGGCATTCCGAGCGTACAAAAACGTGGGAGCTGCTCCACAAGTACGGGCATGACTACAAAGTCATCTTCGTCGGCGATGCGACGATGAGTCCTTACGAGATCCTGCAGCCCGGCGGCTCGGTCGAATACTTCAACGAAGAGCCGGGCGCGGTGTGGATCAAGCGCATCACCGACGTCTATCCGAAGTGCGTCTGGCTCAACCCCGAGCCCGAGGAGATCTGGGGCTACCGCCAGTCGATCGGCGTCATCAAGGAGCTGATGAATGGCCGCATGTACCCGACCACGCTCGAGGGCCTCGAGCGGGCGATGCGGCTCCTCGCCAAGTAACGCGTTACTGCAGCGTCATCCCGAGCTGGGCCATCAGGAAGGCGTAAGTGTCGGACTCTTCCTCGACGCGCGTCTTGAGCGGCGTGCCCTGCCCGTGCCCGGTGTCCATGCTCATGCGCAGCAGCACGGGCCGCCCAGTCGGATTAGCTGCCTGCAATCGCGCCGCCATCTTCCGCGAGTTGTAGGGATCGACGCGACCATCGTTCTCGCCTGAGGTCAGCATCACCGCGGGATACGCGATGCCGTCCTTCACGTGGTGATAGGGCGAATAGGCGTAGAGCGCCTTGAACTGCGCAGGATCCTTCACCGTACCGAACTCGGTGACGTTGAACGCGCCGTTTGGCGTGAGCTCGACGCGCAGCATGTCGTAGATGCCGACTGCGCTGACGATGGCGCGGAAGAGTTCCGGGCGCTGCGTAAGGATCGCGCCCATCAGGAGGCCGCCGTTGCTGCCGCCAATGGCGGCGAGGCGCTCGGGCTTCGTGTAGCCGCGCGAGACCAGGTGCTCGGCGACGGCGATCATGTCATCGAACACCGCCTGCTTCTTCGTCAGATTTCCGGCGAGGTGCCAGGCTTCGCCGAATTCACCCCCGCCGCGCAGGTTCGCCACCGCGAAGATGCCGCCTGCGTCGAGCCACACGCGCCGGCTCTCGGAGAAGTACGGCTGCATTGAAATGCCGTAGCCGCCGTAGCCGGTGAGAAGGACCGGATTCGAACCATCGAGCTTCGTGCCCTTCTTCATGACGATGTTCACTGGCACCTTGGTGCCGTCCTTGGACGTCGCCATTTCGCGCACCACCTCGGCGTCGGCGAAGCTCACCTGCGACGGAGCCGCGAGCGCGGTGCGCTCCAGGGTCCCATTGGGTGCGTAGCGGAACCACGCAAGCGGCTGCAGGTAGCTCGAGCTGCCGAAGAGGATCTCGTCACCGTCGAGCCGTGAACCGATGTAGTTACTCGACACGGGCTCGGAAGGCAGCTTGCTCACTGCGCCGCCCTTGAAGTCGAGTCGCCGGATCTCGCTCGGCCCGCCGGCAAGGTACACCACGTAGAGGCAGTTCTCCGTCGGCGCGATCGACTGTATGACGTCGTCGCTCTGCGGGACGAGGAGGGTCGCCTCTGCGAGCCTCGGATTGTCGAGCGACATGGCCAGCACGCGGCCGCGAGGGGTCGTGCCCTTCGCGAGCGCGAAGAGCCGTCCGTCATAGCCAAGCACCATGCCGCGCACGTTGTCGGCAAAGTCCGCAACCTTGGTCCACTTGCCGGCGGGGTTCTTCAGGTAGAAGGCGTATTCGCCGCCGTCGCCATTGGCGACGCTCGCCAGCACCCAGCGCCCGTCGCGCGTCGTCGAGAGCTGCGTTTCCGCAATGCGCGGGAACTCCTTGCCGATGACGTACTTGTCGGCGCTCACGGGTGTGCCGAGCTTGTGGAACCAGACCTGCTGGTAGAAGTTGGCGTCTGCCTTGGGCCGCTCGTTGCCCTGCGGATAGCGCGTGTAATAGAAGCCACTCGCCTTCTCGTCCCACGCGATATCTCCGCCGCCGGTCGGATACGCGACACGCGGCACGACATCCTTCAGCCGCTTGCCGGTGGCGACCTCGATCACATGAGCAGAGCCATCCTCGCTGCCATTTTCCGAGAGCGACACGGCGACATAGCGCCCATCGATCGAGGCTTCGTAGAAATCGATCGCGGTCGTGGCCTTCGCATTGACCACGTTCGGATCGAGCAGCACGCGCTCGCTTGCCGTGTCGCCTGCCGACTTCATCACCACCAGCATCGGCTGATTCTTCGGCGGCTGGCGCTTCAGCGCGAAGAAGCCGCCGCGCGTGTGCTTGAAATCGAAGTAGCGCACCGGCGACGTGTTGAGGAGCTCCGAAAGCCGTTGCTTCAGGATCGGGCGCTGCGGCAGCGCGTCGAGGTAGCCGCGCGTGACCGCGAGCTGCTTCAGGCTCCAGTCGCGGACCGCGGGGTCCTTGCCGTTCTCGAGCCAGCGATAGTCTTCGACGACCTTCGTGTCGAAGTAGGTGTCGGTGACCGGTTTCTTCGGCGCCTCGGGGTACTTCAGCGGTTGCGCAAGTGCCGTCCCGGCAGCGAGCGCGAATGCGGCGATAAGAGGGGTGTGCATAGCCGCAATGTTAACGGTTAGCATGGCGGCCGATGAATGCACCATTCACTCAGGAGTTCCTGACCCTGCAGGAGATCTATCAGGCGGCGAAGCGCAACCTGCCGCCAGGCCCTTGGGCTTACTTGATCGGCGGCGCCGAGACCGAGACGACCGTGCTGCGCAACCGGCGGGCGCTCGACGAAATCGCATTCCGGCCGCGCGTCCTGCGAGATGTGAGCCGGATCGACAGCACGGCAAGCTTTCTCGGCCGCAAGGCGCGACTGCCGGTGATGCTCGCGCCGATCGGCGGCCTCGAGTCGATCGTCGAAGGCGGCGCTGCGACCGCGGCGCGCGGCGCGGCGCAGTTCGGCGTACCGCAGATGCTCTCCTCGGTCTGCCAGCCGGGCCTCGAGCAGACGGCGGGCGCGGCACAGACCACACGGGTGTTCCAGCTCTATGTGCGCGGCGATGATGCCTGGGTCGATGACTTCATACGCCGTGCGCGCGACAACGGATTCTGTGCTTTCTGCTTCACCGTCGACGTGGCGGCCTACAGCCGGCGCGAGCGCGACCTCCTCGGCCGGTTCGTCAAGCCCTGGCGCGCCCGCGCCATCGAAGGAGCCGCCTTCCAGGCCGGACTCAACTGGAGTCACGTCAAGCGCTTCAAGGACAAGTATCCCGACCTGCCGCTCATCATCAAGGGTGTAGCGACCGCCGAGGATGCCGAGCTCTGCGTCGAGCACGGGGTGGAAGTCGTCTATGTATCGAACCACGGCGGCCGCCAGCTCGATCACGGCCTGGGGAGCGCTGCCGTCCTCCCGGAGGTGGTGAAGGCCGTCAAAGGCAAGGCCGAAGTCTGGGTCGATGGCGGCTTCATGCGCGGCACCGACGTGGTGAAAGCAATCGCGCTCGGCGCGAAGACCGTCGGCATCGGCCGGCTCGCGTGCCTGGGCCTTGCGGCGGGCGGCGTCGACGGGTTGGTGAAGGCGCTCGAGCTCCTGGAGGACGAGATACGCATCTGTCTAGGACTTCTCGGGGTGACGTCCTATAGCGAGCTCAAGGCGCGCCATCTCGCCCAGGCGATAGGTGTGCGCCAGCCCGATACCTTCAGCGCGTTTCCGCTTCCTCCCGTCGAGTAAGCTCGCCCCATGAGAAAGTGGATCCTGGCCGCGCTGGCCGTGCTTGCCGCGGGGCACACCGCCGCGGCGCCGTCGGATTGCAAGCTCATCCGCATCGAGGAGTGGCCGGTGCGGCTGGAGCGCAACCTGCCGATCATCGACGGCGAGATCAACGGCAACAAGGTCTCCATCCTGATCGACACCGGCTCGCAGAGGAGCTTCGTCACCCGCTCCGCGGTGGCGAGCATGATGCTCACGCGCACCAACGTCGGCACGACCGGGCTCGAGTCGGTGCGACTGGACGAGCTGCGCATCGGGCCGGCCAAGCGCAAGGACTGGAACGTGCTCGTCTCGCCGGAGCAGGATTTCGGCGCGCAGGTCGTCGCCCTCGTCCTCGGCTACGACTTCTTCGCCGCGGTGGACTTCGAGTTCGACCTGGCAAACCGTGCGATCCGCCTATTCCAGACGCGCGATTGCGCCGGCTCCGCGCTCTCCTACTGGACTGACGCGCGGCCCGTCGAAGCCCAGATCCAGGGAACCGGCGAAATCCTCGTGGGCGTGGCGGTGAATGGCCGGCCGACGCTCGCCGTCGTCGACAGCGGCGCAACTGTGTCTGCTGTGACGATGGCTGAGTCGGTGCGCCTCGGTATCAACGCGAGGACCGATGGCGTAGTCACCGCCGGCTGCAGCATCGGCATCGGCCGCCCGGCGCTCGATTACTGGAGCGCGCCCTTCCAGAGCTTCGCCATCGGCAACGAGGTAATCCGCAATCCGACGCTACGCATCGCCGATTTCACGCGCGAGTCGAGCGTGAGCCAGGTCGGCGGCCGGCAGGCGGGCCGCTTCGCGGAGCAGCCGCAGATGATCCTCGGCATGGACTTCCTGCGGGCGCACCGGGTTTTCGTCTCGAACAGCCAGCGCAAGCTGTACTTCACCTATGCCGGCGGCACCGTGTTCCCCACCGGCACCGACAGGAACTGCCACGACCTGCGCTAGTTGACGGAGCAGGATCCCGGGCCGCCGGGATGGCCGCAGGTACCACAACCAGCGGGCGCTGAGTCGGTGGATTCGCCTTGCGTGGCGAACACCGACAATTTTTTGCTGAGCGCCGTGCTCGCGCAGCGCACGCAGCTCGGCGTCTCGCCGCCTCGCACCAGCGTTTCAAACTCGTGCGCGCAACTCCGACAGCTGTATTCGTAGATTGGCACGGCGCGCCATTTTACAGATGAAACAATTGCAGCGGCGACGCGTGCACGTCCTCTACACTCGAGCTTTGCTTAATTACGAACTAAGGGAAAGCAATAATGCAAGTCCGAATCACGCTTCTCGCCGCGCTTCTCGCAGTTACCTACGGCTGCGCCACCGAACCGGAGCAGGCTGGCGCGGCGACGCCAGCGCAGTCACGTGGTTACATCACGGGCAGCCGGCTGCCTGTCCCGGACGACGCCGGCGCCTCGACGGTCGGCGGCATGTCGAAGGACGATTACCAGATGGAGCGGAACTCCCAGATCTCTCCGAAGCTCGGCCAGTAACGCCGCCGCCTCAGCCGACGCAGATCTTCGCTAACTTTGCCTTGACATCCTCGGGCAGCGGCACGCCTTTGCGCGCCTTGGTATCGAAGCAGACTTCGACGGTCTTCTGTGTCGCGCAGTGCGTCATGGAATCCGCCTCGTAGAGGCGCAT
>JAFARH010000459.1 GCA_019245555.1 Betaproteobacteria bacterium | reverse complement strand
CTATGGCGGCAAGCGCCGTGGCGCGCGTGCGCACCTCGGGGAAGAGTCTGAAGCTCGCGGCGGTGATCACCCCGAGTGTGCCCTCGGCGCCGAGGAAGAGCGACTTGATGTCATATCCGGTGTTGTCCTTGCGCAGCGTGCTCAGTCCATCGAGCACGCGTCCGCCCGGCAGCACGACCTCCAGGCCCAGCACCAGGTCGCGCGTCATGCCGTAGCGCAGCACGTTGACGCCACCGGCATTGGTAGAGAGATTGCCGCCGATCTGGCAGCTGCCTTCGGCGGCGAGCGAAAGCGGAAAGAGCCTGCCCGCCTCATCAGCAGTGCGCTGAATGTTGGCGAGGATGCATCCCGCGTCGACGGTGACCGTGTCGTTCAGACGATCGAGGTCTCGGATCCGGTTCAGGCGTCCAAGCGCAAGTACTACCTCGCGGCCTTTGCCGGTCGGCGTGGCGCCGCCCACCAGCCCGGTGTTGCCACCCTGGGGCACGATCGCGATACGCTCGCGCGCGCACACCTCGACCACGCGCGCTACCTCGGCCGTATTCGCCGGCCGCACCACGCACTCGGCGGTGCCGGTGTACTGCCGGCGCCAGTCGGTCAGGTACGGCTGGGTATCCTTCGGGTCGGTGAGGACATTGGCGCCGCCTACAATGTCGCCAAAGAGCCTATCAATCATCGAGCGACGGATTCTCTTATGGTCAGCCGCGCAAAGGAAGTGGGACCCGGCCGTTTTCGCGAATCGGCCGGACGCTACTACGAGGACTTCGAGATCGGCCATGTCTATGAGCTCCGGCATGGCCGCACCCCCACCGAGACCGACAACATCTGGTTCTCGCTCCTCACCATGAACCAGCATCCGCTGCACATCGACAACGTCTACGGCGTCGGCACCGAGTTCGGCAAACCGCTCGTCAACTCGGCGCTCACTCTCGCCATCGTCACCGGCATGAGCGTGTCGGATGTGAGCCAGAAGACGGTCGCCAACCTCGGCTGGGACAAGGTGCGCCTGACCGCGCCGGTCTTTGCCGGCGACACGATCTACGCCGAATCGGAAGTCATCGCCAAGCGGGAATCGAAGTCACGCCCGCACCACGGCATCGTGACTGTGCGTACCAGCGGAAAAAAATCCGACGGCACCGTCATCATGACCTTCGAGCGCTCGGCGTTGATTCCCATGCGCGGCCACGCGGTCGATGATCGGCTGGATTACTAGCCTAGTTTTACTCGCTGCGGTCGCGACGGCGCAGGAGAAGGTGCTTGTCGTGGGCGCGGTCGTTTCCGAGACGGGCGCGCATGCGCCAGCCGCCGCCGAATATCGGAAGGGACTTCTCCTCTGGGCCGAGCAGGCGAAAGTCGACTTGCGGCTGAAGGACGACGCCTCCGAAGCCGCGAAGACGGGCCCGGCGTACGCCGAGCTGATCACGGACGGCGCGCAGGTCCTGATCGGTCCCTATGGCTCCGCCGCCACGCTGACCGGCTCCGCCGAGGCGGAGCGTGCGCGCCGTGTGATGCTGAATGCCGCCGGCCCTTCCGGGCAGGTGCACAAGCGGCAGCCGCGTTATGTGTTCCAGACTTCCCCGCCGTACACCGCGTATGCCGACGGCGTTCTCGCCATCGCGGGCGTGGCGAAAGCGGAGTCCGTTTACATCGTGGCGCGCGACGATGCCGGCTCACGCGAAATGGGCGAGGCGGCTCTCAACCTCGCGCGCAAGCTCGGCTTCCAGCATGTCGAGCTCGAAATCTATTCCGCTGGCACGGTCGATTTCCTGCCGCAGCTCTACAAGGCGATGGGGGTGCACGCCGATGCCTGGATCGCCTTTGGCGAGCCGCGCGACGGCGGTGACATAGTGAAGACGCTCAAGCGGCAGGGCTATGAGCCGCGCGTGCTCTACGTGCGCGACAGCCCCGACCCGCGTTTCCGCCAGCGCATTGGCCAGGACGCGGAATTCATCCTCGGCTCCAAAGAGTACGATGCGCGCTTTCCGACCGCCGGGAATGAGGAGTTCGTGAAAGCGTTCAAAGCCAAGTGGTCTGCGACGCCCGGGCCGTTGGCCGCGGCCGCCTATGCCGCAGGCACTGTGCTTGCCGAGGGAGTACGCCGCGCCGGCAGCGCCGATGGCGCCAAGCTGCGGGCCGTGCTCACCACGATGGAGTTCGACACCGTGCTTGGCCGCTACAAGGTCGATCCCGCGACCGGCGCGCAGATCGGCATGAAGCCCGCCGTCACCCAGACGGTGCGCGGTCGTCCGCAGCCCATCTGGCCGGCTGAGCTCGCCGGCGATCGAATGCTCCTGCCTTTCCTGTCGTGGGCGGAACGGGAAATCATCAAATGATCCGGTCGTTCCTCTTCACGCCGGCCAATGTCGCGCGTCGCGTCGAGAAAGCGCTCGGCCTCGACGCCGACGCCGTGATCCTCGATCTGGAGGACTCGGTGGCGCCGTCGGACAAGGCAGCGAGCCGGCCGGCCGTAGTTGCGGCGCTGGCGCGCCCGCGTAAGGGGCTTGTCTACGTGAGATGCAATGCGCCGTCGACGAAATGGTGCTACGCCGATCTCGTGCAAACAGTGCGCAAGGGCCTCGACGGCGTCGTCGTGCCGAAGATCGAGAGCGCAGCCGACCTGCACACGATCGACTGGCTGCTCGCCAACGTCGAGCGCGAGCACGGCATCGCAGAAGGCTCGCTCGACCTGATGCCGCAGATCGAGACGGCGGCCGGCGTGCACCGCGTCGATCGCATCGTCCAGGCGCGCAATCTACGTCCTTATGACGGCCCTTGGCGCGTGAAGCGCCTCTGCTTCGGCGCGGGCGATTACGCGAACGACGTGGGCCTCTCACCGACGCTCGATGAGCCGGAGCTGGCCGCCGCGCGCGCGAGAATCGTCCTGGCATCGCGCGCGGCCGGATTGGAAGGGCCGATCGACAGTCCATGGTTCCATTTCAAGGAGAGCGCCGCGTTCGCGCGCGCGCTCGAGCGCAGCCGCCGCGGCGGTTTCCAGGGGCGCTGCTGCGTACATCCCGACCAGATCGCGCCGGTGAACGAGGCGTACATGCCGAGCGCGGAGGAGGTTGCTTCGGCCCAGCGCATCGTTGCCGCGTTCGCCGCGGCCGAAAAGCGCGGCGCGGCAGCGATCCAGATCGACGGCCAGATGGTCGACTACCCCATCGTGCATCGCGCGCAGAAACTGCTCGACGCCGTCGGAAGCCTGAAGCGCAAGTGAGTGACGAGGTAGTGCTGGTGCCGGGGCTCTGGATGCCCGCGGTGATCATGGCGCCGCTCGCCGCGCGTCTTTCGCGCGCGGGTTTTCGAACTCGACGCCTGGCCTACAACGGCCGCCAATCCCTCGAGGCGGCAGCGCAAATGCTGGCGCGCGAGCGTGCCGCGCCGCACTTCGTCGGCCATAGCCTGGGCGGCGTGCTGATCCTCGACATGCTTTCGCGCCATCGCGAAGTGGCGGCAGGCAGGGTCGTGCTCATCGGGGCTCCGGTGGCGGGATGCCTTGCCGGCCGTCGACTCGGCCGATGGGCCGTCGGGCGCTGGATGCTCGGCGCAAGCGCGCCGCGCTGGGAAGGCCGCACCGCGCGATGGGAGCGCCCGGAGGCGCTTGGCGTCATCGCCGGTACGCGAGCGTTTGGCCTCGGCCGAACGCTCGGCACACTGCCGGGCGAGAATGATGGCGTCGTGCGCGTGGAGGAGACTACCGTGCAGGGGATGACCGAGCGTGTGCTCCTCGACCAGGGCCACAGCATGCTGGCGGTGTCAGCCCGCGTGTCAGCTCTGGTGGAACGATTCCTGCGCGCAGGAAGCTTTGCATGAGGCTTCTCCTTGCCGCTACTGCGCTCGCGCTGTTGACCGGCTGCGAATCGATCTCCTTTTACGGACAGGCGATCGGCGGGCACCTGAGGCTCATGTCGCAGGCGAAGCCGCTCGATACCTGGCTCACCGACCCGGCCACCCCGGCCGACCTCAAGCAGCGACTCGAGACGGCGCGCGGCATCCGCGAGTTCGCGTCGCGCGAGCTGCACCTGCCGGACAACGGCAGCTATACCACCTACGCCGACCTCGGTCGTCGATTCGCGGTTTACAACGTCTTCGCCGCGCCCACGTTCTCGGTCGACCCGAAGCCCGAGTGCTTCCCGATCACCGGCTGTGTCGCGTATCGCGGCTTCTACTCGGAGAAGGACGCCAACGCCTACGCCGACAAGCTGCGCGAGCAGGGCTTCGACGTCTACACCGGCGGCGTGCTCGCCTACTCGACTTTGGGCTGGTTCGACGATCCGCTGCTGTCGACCTTCATCCGCTATCCCGACGCCCAGGTGGCGCGGCTCGTGTTCCACGAGCTTGCGCACCAGCTCGTGTACGCGAAGGGCGACACGACCTTCAACGAGTCCTTCGCGGTGGTGGTGGAAGATGAGGGCGTCCGCCGCTGGCTCGACGCGCAAGGTCGAGCCGCCGACCTTGCCGCGTTCCGCGCCGCGCAGGAGCGAAAGCGCGACCTCGCCGCGCGCATCAAGGAAACGCGCGAGCGCCTGAAGGCCATCTACGCCACCAAGCTCACGCCCGAGCAGATGCTCGAGCAGAAGAAGGGCGAGTTCGACCGGCTGCGCGCGCTCTATCCGACTTTCGTGCCGCCGGAGCCGAACAACGCCTTCCTTGTCTCGATCGCCCTCTACAACGAGTTCGTGCCGGCGCTCGAGCGTGTGCTCGCTGCCTCAGGCAGCCTCGACGCTTTCTACGAGCGTGCACGAACGCTCGCGCATGAGGACCGCAAGCAGCGCGACGCGCTGTTGGCTAACTCTAACTGAGCGGGATGTCGACGAAGGTGCGATAGGCAGGCCGATCGCGCAGCCGCTCGA
>JAFARH010000294.1 GCA_019245555.1 Betaproteobacteria bacterium | reverse complement strand
TGGCGTCGTGGTCGGTGACGACCCGCCGGATCTTCACTGGATGTCCTCGCGTGTGAGGAGCATGTACTTCAGGCGGCGCGCGACAGGATAGTCGCGATGCACTGATTTGAAAATCCGCCGCAGGTTCTTCCACGGTGAAGGGTCGCTGTAGAAGCGCTTGAGGAACAGCATGTCGCAGACGAGGCTCGCCATCCAGTCGACCGGCGTGCCATAGCCGATCGCCGCGCGCACCCGGCTCGTCTTCAGGAATTGCCGCGCGAAGCGATCGCCGCGCACACCACGGAAGACGCTACAGGCAGCGAAGTAGACGAGGTTTTGGTAGCCGCCGGCACCGTAGCCGGCAAAGGCCTCGCACAGCTGCTCGCCCGTGACGCGCCCGAGTACCGGCGTGACCGCCGCGGGGCGGCCATGGAACGCGAGGTAATAGATCGGCGTGTCGAAGAGCTCCTTCTGCCGCCACATCACACCGCCTGGGCGTCGCAGGTAGTGCGCGATGCCTTCGTGCGAGTCGACGAAGCGGTGTGCCACCGTAAGCGGCGGATGCACGAGCGGCGCCACCGATTCCAGAAATCCCTTGACCGAGAACGTCTGGAAGAGCCGCTCGTTCCAGTACGACTCGAGGCAGACGATCTTGTGCGGAACCCTAGCGCGACGGGGCATCCGGTGCCTTGGTGGTTTCTTTCGGCGCCATCTTGTTGAGAACGGACGCGTTATGCGCCGCCACACCGCACGTCACCACGTTCGCCGTTGCGAGAACACCCGTGGAGATGTCCGCGTGGTAGTGCAGGATCAAAAGCGTAACGCCAACTTTGGTCGCAACGAACGCTGTAATTCCCCCAGCCGCGATGATGGCAGCGACGATAGGGTTCACCTCCCGTGCGCCGCGCTCGAGACCTTCAATCGTCGTATAGGTGTCTGCGCCTTGGCAGGCAACGACGATTGGCTCACTCGCGAGCGTCGTGCACCCGCAGACCGCAGCCGCCGCTGCGATGGCGATGACCGCCTTCAGGCTTTGCGCAGGAAATCGAAATCGCAGCCGTCTTCGGCTTGCAGTACGTGCTTCATATAGAGCTGCGCATAGCCGCGCTTCGGCATTTCAACCGGCGGCTTCCATGCCGCTTTTCTTTTCTGCAGCTCCTCCGGCGGCACGAGAAGATCGATCGAGCGCTTCTTCACCGAAATCCGGATGCGGTCGCCGTTCTTCACGAGCGCAAGCGGCCCGCCCGCTGCCGATTCGGGCGAGATATGCAGCACGATCGTGCCGTACGCAGTGCCGCTCATCCGCGCATCGGACATGCGCACCATGTCCTTCACGCCGGCCCGCGCCAGCTTCGCCGGGATTGGCAGGTACCCGGCTTCGGGCATCGCATAGCCCGATTTGGGTCCCGCGTTCTGCAGCACCAGGAAATCATCCGCGGTCACGTCGAGGTTCGGATCGTCGATGCGCGCGGACAGGTCATCCAGGTTGCTGAAGACGATGGCGCGACCCTCCTTCTCGAACAATTTCGGATCCGCTGCCGATCGCTTCAGGATCGCGCCGTTCGGTGCGAGCGAACCGAAGAGCGCGACCAGCCCGCCTTGATCGGAGAGCGGCTGCGCGAGCGGTAGCACGACCGCGCGATCGACCCAAGTCGGCTCGTGCTCCAGACGCTCGCCGAGTGTGATGCCGGCGACCGTCATGCAATCAAGGTGCAAGAGCGGCTTCAGCTCGCGCAGCACCGCGCCCACGCCGCCTGCCGCATAGAGATCCGACATGTAGTACTGACCCGTCGGCTTGAGATCGACGAGCACCGGCGTCGAGTCAGACCATTCGTTCAGCTTGTTAAGGTCCACTCTGATGCCGGCACGCCCGGCAATCGCGGTGAGATGAATGATGGCGTTGGTCGAGCCGCCGATTGCGAGCAGCACGCGGGTCGCGTTCTCAACCGACTTGGCGGTGATGATCTGGGATGGTCGCAGCGGATTTTTCGCCAGCTCGACTGCGCGCGCTCCACTCGCTTCTGCTGCACGCAATCTGTCGGCATGCACGGCGGGAATCGCCGCTGTGCCAGGCAGCGCCATCCCAAGGGCTTCGGCAATCGAGGCCATGGTCGAGGCGGTGCCCATCACGGCGCAGGTGCCGGCGGTAGTGGCGAGGTTGCCTTCCACTTCTTCGATGCCCTTCTCGTCGACTTTCCCGGCGCGATGCATCGCCCAGAAGCGGCGGCAATCGGTGCAAGCACCGAGGCGCTCGCCGTGGAATGAGGTCGGCATCATCGGGCCCGCGAGGAGCTGGACCGCGGGCAGGTCGGCGGACGCCGCGCCCATCAACTGCGCTGGAACCGTCTTGTCGCAGCCGCCGATCAGGACCACGGAGTCCATCGGCTGCGCACGGATCATCTCCTCGACGTCGATCGACATCAGGTTGCGGAACATCATCGACGTCGGGCTCAGGAACACTTCGCCTAGCGACACCGTCGGAAACTCGATCGGCAGCCCGCCCGCGCCGAGCACGCCGCGCTTCACCGCCTCGATCAGCTCGGGAAAGTGGCGATGGCAATTGTTGAAGCCGCTCTTCGAGTCGGCGATGCCGACGACGGGACGCCCGAGCATCTCGCTCGAGTAGCCCATGCTCTTTGCGAACGAACGCCGCAGATAGAGCGAGAACGCCGGATCTCCGTAGTTGGTGAGGCCCTTTCCGAGTCCCTTACCCTTTGTCGCCATATTCCTTCCGCAGGATTTTCGCGCCCTCGACCATGGCGCGCATCTTGGCATCCGCCACTTCGCGCGGCAGGTATTTCATGCCGCAGTCGGGAGCAACGATCAGGTCTTCCGGTTTTACGTGCTTCAGCGCCTTGCGCAGCCGATCAGCGACCCGCTGCGGCGTCTCCACCTTCATGTCGGAGAGATCGATGCAGCCGACCATGATTTTCTTGCCCTGGAGCTTCGTGAGTACCGATGTATCGAGGTTCGACTGAGCGGTCTCGATCGACACCTGCTGCACCGGCGAGCCGGCGAGCTCGGCGAGGAACGAATAGCCGGACGGCCGCGCGTGGATGATCGCGGCGTAGCCGAAGCAGATATGCACAGCCGTTGCCCCTTTGAGGCCCTCGAGCGCGCGGTTGAGCGCCTTCAGGCCGTACTGCCGGGCGGGCTCGGGCCGCGCCTGCATATAGGGTTCGTCGATCTGGACGACATCTGCGCCGGCGGCAAAGAGATCGCGGATCTCCTCATTCACCGCCGCCGCATAGTCCATCGCCGCTTCTTCTGGTGACTTGTAGAAATCGTTCTGCGCCTGCTGCGACATCGTGAAGGGACCGGGGACGGTAATCTTGGTCTTCCTCGACGTATAGCGTTTGAGGAAGCGGAGGTCATCGACCTCCACCGCATGCTTGCGCCGGATCTTGCCGACGATGCGCGGCACCGGATTCGGATGACCGGAGCGGTCGAGCGCACTGCCAGGATTGTCGATGTCGACGCCTTCGAGCGCCGTGGCAAAGCGGTTCGAGTAGCTCTCGCGGCGAATCTCGCCGTCGGTGACGATGTCGAGCCCTGCACGCTCCTGTGCGCGAATCGCAAGCACCGTCGCATCGTTCTGCGCTTCGGCGAGGTAGGGCTCCGGCACGCGCCAGAGCTCCGTCGCGCGCACCCGCGGTGGAAAACGGTCGGCAAGCTTCTTGCGATCGATCAGCCACTCGGGCTGCGGATAGCTCCCGACCAGGGTAGTAGGAAAGAGCATCAGGTCTTTGCGAATTTCGGCGAGATTTTGGCGAGGCGCTCGGGGTCTACGCGCCCACTGCGCCGAATATAGCTCCACGCGAAGTCGCGCGGCGAAAGGTTCATGTGCTCGTGGAAGTGGTCGTACCAGGTGCCGCTCGAATCGGCCGCGGCGACGAGCTTGTCCACGATCGGCCGGCGCGCCGCCTCGAACGCCTGCAGCGCCTCTTGGACGCCGGCGTGCTCAATGAGTGCCTTGTTGAGGGCGATGGCGTCTTCCATCGCGAGCCGGGTGCCCGAACCGATGGAGAAGTGCGCCGTGCGTAGCGCATCGCCGATGAGAACGATATTGCCCACGGACCAGCGCTCGTTCCGCACGTTGGGGGAGTTGCGCCAGATCGACTTGTTGGAAACGAGCGGCGCGCCCTCGAGCACGGGCGCATAGACCCGCTCGAGGTAG
>JAFARH010000258.1 GCA_019245555.1 Betaproteobacteria bacterium | reverse complement strand
GCGATCTTCACGACCTGCAAGCCGGGGCAGGACGACTGGTTCCTCGAGGCGCGCGAGCTCGACCTCGATTACGAGGCCGACGAAGGCAGGGCGGATCATCCGCGGCTTCGCTTCTTTGACCACACGCTGTTCGCTTTTCCGCGCGCCAGCTTTCCTCTCGAGAACCGGCGCAGGAGCGGCATGCTCACGCCGTACTACTCGCAGACCAGCCAGCGCGGCCTCGAATTCGGCATTCCGTACTACTGGCATATCGCGCCGGAACGCGACGCGACCTTCACACCGGTCTGGATGGCGCGGCGCGGCTTTCAGCTGAAAACCGACTTCCGCTACATGCAGCCGCAGCACGTCGGCAACCTGCGCTACGAGTATTTGCCGGACGACCCGGTGTTCGGCCGCACGCGCACGGGCCTGTCGTGGGTGCACACGCAGAACTTCGCCCCGGGCGTCATGGCCCAGGTCGACTACAACAAGGTTTCGGACGAGCGCTACTTCGTTGATCTCGCGAGCCAGGTCAAGCAGGTCTCGACCGGAAACCTGCCGCAGGACATGTTCGTCGTGAAGAACGCGATCTTTGGCAGCGGCTCATACGTCGCGCAGGCGCGGCTCGAAAGGTTCCAGACGCTGCAGGATCCGCTCGCGCCGATCGTGCCGCCGTATTGGCGGCTGCCGCAGCTCAGCGGGGCCGTGAACTACAACGACATCGTTGGCCTCTTCGATTCCACGCTGCCGGGCGAATACGTTCGCTTCCAGCACCCGACGCTCGTCGATGGATCGCGCGCCACATTCGCGCCGACGCTCGCCATGCCGCGCATCCGGCCGGGCTGGTTTGTGACGCCGAAGGCAGGCGTGCGTTACGTCACCTATGACCTGGAGCAGACCGCGACGGGCGCGCCGACAAATCCCTTCATTGCGATCCCCTGGTTCAGCGTCGACAGCGGTCTCGTGTTCGACCGCCAGACGAGCTGGTTCGGCCAGGCCTACAACCAGACCCTCGAGCCGCGCCTCTTCTATGTGCGCGTGCCCTATCACAACCAGGACAACGTACCGCTCTTCGATACCGCGCTTGCGGACTTCAATTACCCGCAGCTTTTCACCGAAAACCGCTTCGTCGGCGGCGATCGCTTCGGCGACGCGAACCAGGCCACGCTCGCCCTGACCACACGCTTCCTGCAGCAGGACGGTCAGGAACGCTTCCGGGCCACCTTGGGACAGCGCTTTTATTTCGAAGAGGAGCGCGTGGCGCTCGCGCCCGGCTCGACACTGCGCCTCGCGAGCGAGTCGGACGTGCTTGCCTCGGTTGGCGGCAAGGCGTCACAAGCGCTTTCCTACGACGTCACCACGCAATACAACCCGTACAAGAGCCGTGCCGAGCGCTACGGCGTCGCACTGCGCTACGCGCCGGAAGTCGCGAGGGTTCTGAACTTCAGCTACCGCTTCCAGCGCGACATCCTTCGCCAAATTGATCTCTCGGGACAATGGCCGGTGGCGCAGGGCTGGTATGGCGTCGGACGCTACAATTACTCGTTCCTCGACCGACGGCTTCTCGAGGGACTTGCCGGCGCCGAATACAATGCCGGTTGCTGGATCTTCCGCTTCGTGGTGCAGCGACTGCAGGCCGCCGCGGATGTGACGAACACGGCGATCGTTTTCCAGCTCGAGTTCACCGGTGTCGGCCAGGTCGGTACTGCCGACGCGACGCAATTGTTAAGGAGAGACGTGCCAGGCTATTCCGTACTGAACCGCACCGACCCGGCGCTCATGCCGCCGAGCGCGAACCCGCGGTTACCGTTCCAACAGGTGTTCTGATGCGCAAGATTCTCTTTCTCGCCGCCGTGCTGGCGGCGATCGTCTCGTCACCGGCCCGCGCGGTAGTCCTAGTCGATCGCATCGTCGCGATCGTCAACAAGGAAGTGATCACCTACTCGGAGCTCTACGCTGCCGTTGCCCAGGCCGAGCGGGAGCTCCGCCGCCGCAACACGCCGGCCCCCGACCGTCCGATACTCGAGCGACAGATGCTCGAGCGCCTCATCATTGACAAGGCACAAATGCAGATGGCACGCGAATCCGGCATCCGCGTCGACGATCTGCAGGTCGACAAGGCGGTGGAGCGCATCGCCGCGTCGAACAACATGACGCTCGCGGAGTTCCGCCGAACACTCGAGTCCGACGGGGTGTCCTTCGACTCCTGGCGCAACGACATCCGCCAGCAGATGGTCGTGGCGCGCCTGCGCGAGCGCGAGGTCGAGAACCGCGTGCAGGTGAGCGAGTCCGAAGTCGACACCTTCCTCGAGCAGGCGAAGGCGCGGCCGGACAACACCGAATACAACATCGCCCACATCCTCATCCGCGTCCCGGAAGGTGCGAGCCCCGAGCGCATTCGCCAGGCGCGCGAGCGCGCCGACCTGGCGCTGGGCGAGCTCAAGGGCGGTGCGCCGTTCGGGCGTGTCGCCGCCAGCTATTCCGACGCACCCGATGCGCTGCAGGGCGGCGTGATCGGCTGGCGCGGCCAGGACCGGCTACCCGAGCTTTTCTCCGAGACGCTGATGAAGCTGCAGCCCGGGCAGGTGAGCGAGCCGCTGCGAAGCCCCGCCGGCTTCCATATCCTCGAGCTCGTCGATCGCCGCGGCGCCGGCGTCGAGGCACCGGTCAAGCAGACGCGGGTGCGCCACATTCTCCTCCGCACGAACGAGGCAGTGTCCGAGAACGAGGCGCGCCGCAAGCTCATGGATATTCGCGATCGCATCGTCAACGGCAACGCCGACTTCGCCGAGCTCGCGCGCACGTATTCAGACGACGGCACGGCGGCGCGCGGTGGCGAGCTCGATTGGGTCTACCCGGGCGACACGGTGCCCGAGTTCGAGCGCGCCTACGAGGAGCTGAAGATCGGCGAGGTGAGCCAGCCGGTACGCACGCCGTTCGGCTACCACCTCATCCAGGTCCTCGAGCGCCGCTCGAGCGACGTCTCGCCGGAAAGAAAGCGCATGCAGGCGCGCAACGCGCTGCACGACCGCAAGGCCGACGAGGCCTACCAGGAGTGGCTGCGCCAGCTGCGCGATCAGACCTACGTCGAGCTGCGGCTTGACGAGCGATAGAAAGAGAAAAGCGCCAATCATCGCCCTCACATCGGGCGAGCCCGCCGGTATCGGCCCCGAGTTGTGCGTGCGCCTCGCTGCGCACGCGGACGTCGTCGTCATCGGCGATCGCACGCTCCTCAAGGGGGCGCCGAACGTCGAGCATGTGCCGCTCGCGCGGCCGGTGACGCCTGGCAAGCTCGATCCGGCGAACGCGCGTTACGTGCTTGCGGTGCTCGATCGCGCGATCCGCGGCTGCATGACCGGCGAATACGCCGCCATGGTGACGGCGCCGGTGCAGAAGAGCGTGATAAACGACGCCGGCATCGCGTTCACCGGCCACACCGAATATCTCGCTGAGCACTCGAAGACGTCCGATGTCGTGATGATGCTGGTTGGCGGGGGACTGCGCGTCGCGCTCGCCACGACGCACCTGCCGCTGACCGAGGTGCCGCGCGCCATCACGCGAAAGGGCGTCCTCACCGTTTTACGTGTGCTGGATGCGGATCTCAAGCGCCGCTTTCGCATCGCCCGGCCACGCATCCTTGTCGCAGGTCTCAACCCGCATAGCGGCGAGTCGGGGCATATGGGTAGGGAAGATATCGATGCCATCACGCCCGCGATCGCTGATGCCGTTGCGGCGGGCATCGATGCCAAGGGGCCGATCCCGGCTGACACGTTGTTTGTGCCAGAGCGTGTAAAGCACGCCGACGCAGTGCTCGCGATGTACCACGACCAGGGACTGCCCGTGCTCAAGTACGCAAGTTTCGGCCGGGGCGTGAACATCACGCTCGGCCTGCCATTCATCCGCACCTCGGTCGACCATGGCACCGCGCTCGATCTCGCCGGCACCGGGCGCGCCGATGCGTCGAGCCTTGGCGAGGCTCTCAAGCTTGCCGTCGAGCTCACACAGACCGCGTAAGCGGTTCGGCCAGCACTTCCTGCATGACCCGCGCGTGCTGGCGCGCATCGTGGATGCCATTGCTCCCGCCCCCAACGATTTGCTCGTGGAGATCGGCCCCGGCGAAGGTGCGCTGACCGCGCCGCTCATCGAGCGGGCCGACAAGCTCGAGGCCGTCGAAGTCGATCGCGATCTCGCCGCCGAGCTGGCGGCGCGCTTTCCGCCCTTCAAGCTCACCGTGCATTGCGCCGACGCACTCGAGTTCGACTTTGCGCGCTTCCCCGCCGGCCTGCGCCTCGTCGGCAATCTTCCCTACAACATCTCGACGCCGTTTCTCTTTCACCTCGCGCAATACGCGAGCCGCGTGCGCGACATGCACTTCATGCTGCAGCTCGAGGTGGTGGAGCGCATGGTCGCCGCGCCCTCAACCGCCGAGTACGGCAGGCTCTCCGTCGCACTGCAGGCGCGCTTCGCCATGGAGAAATTGTTCACCGTCGCGAAGGGTGCCTTTCGCCCGCCACCGAAGGTGGAATCGGCGGTGGTGCGCCTTGTGCCGCTTGCGCGGCCGCTGCACGTGGACGATGAGCTCCTTCGCAAGGCGTTCTCGGCACGGCGCAAGCAATTGCGCAACGCGCTGCCCGGCATCGACTTCGCACGAGTGGGAATCGATCCGCAGCTGCGGCCGGAGAACCTCTCGCCGCAGGACTACGCGCGCATCAGCTCGTCTGGATGAACTCGATCTTGTAGCCGTCGGGGTCTTCGACGAAGGCGATCACGGACGTTCCGCCTTTCACCGGACCCGGCTCGCGCGTCACTTTGCCGCCGTTGGTGCGCACCTTGTCGCAGGCTGACTTCACGTCCGGCACGCCGATCGCGACGTGGCCGAAGGCGTTGCCGAGCTCGTAGCGATCGACGCCGTAGTTGTAGGTCAGTTCGAGAACCGCCTGGCGCTTCTCATCGTCATAGCCGACGAACGCGAGCGAGTATTTTTGTTCCGGCCGGTCGGTGGTTCGGAGCAGCTTCATACCGAGCACCTCGGTATAGAACCGGACGGAGCGCTGCATGTCGCCGACGCGGAGCATGGTGTGCAGGAATCTCATCGTTTCCCTCTCAGGATGGGCAGTGTACGGGCGGAAAGCTCGAGGCGCTCGCGCGCCTCGCGCCAGCCGGGATAGAGCCGCTCGAGGAGGCTCCAGTAGCGGCGTGAATGGTTGAGCTCGACCAGGTGCGCGACTTCGTGCGCGACGACGTAGTCGCCCAGCACCGGATCGATGTGGGCGAGGCGCCACGACAGGCGAATCGCGCCGCGATCGGTGCACACGCCCCACTGCGTGCGCGCGTTCGAGATGCCGACCGTCGGCGCTGGCAAAGCGAGCAGGGCGGAGTAGTGCGCGGCTCGCGGGCGCAGCCGTGCCAAGGTCTGGGTCTTGAGCCAGGCGATGAGCACGTCGAGCGTCCGTCCGCGTGATGAGATGAGGAGGCGCCCATCGACGTCCTCGACCCGGCGCCGGCCTTTGCGCACCTCGATGACACGCGGCACGCCGAACACCGGCACGACCTCTCCCGTCTCTCCACGGAGCACATGGCCGCGTGGCGTGGCAGCCCATTCATCGAGCTTGCGCAGGATCCACCCTTCCTTGTCGTGCATGAAGCGCTCGACCTCGCGCCACGAGGCGCGCAGCGGCGCCGCGACGCGCAGCCCGTTGGCGTCGATGGTGATGCCGAGCGTGCGCCGACGGCGCCGCGCGAAGCGGTACTCGATCGGCCGGCCGCCCAGCTCGATCAGCAGAGTGCCTTCTGTTGTTCCTCGATCCACGCTTCCGCCATATCGTTGAGTACCTTCGGGTCGCGCCCAGTCGCGTCGATGACCGGCCCGATGCGCACGATCACCGTGCCGGAGCGCTTCAGGAACGCATTGCGCGGCCAGACGAGGCCCGCGTTATGCGCGACTGGCACTACCGGCGCACCCGCTGCCGCCGCAAGCCAAGCGCCGCCCAGCTGATACGGGCGCCGCTCACCCGGCCGCACTCGCGTGCCTTCCGGAAACACCACGACCCAGAATCCCTGTTCTAGCCGTTCACGCCCGCGTCGCGCAATCGCGCGCAGCGCCTTCACGCCGCGGGAGCGATCGATCGCGATCGGGCTCATGAGCGCGAGGCCCCAGCCGAAGAACGGAATCCACAGGAGCTCGCGCTTCAGCACATGCACCTGCGGCGGAAAGAAGAGCTGGAAGGCCATCGTTTCCCACGCCGACTGGTGCTTCGCGAGAATCACCGCCGGCCTGGAAGGCAAATGCTCGCGCCCCTCGATTCGCCAGTGGATGCCGAGGATCGCTCTTGCGAGCCAAACGACGAGCATCGACCAGCCGGAGATGATCCGGTAGCGCACCCATCGAGGAAGCGGGAAGGTTAAGAGCGCGATGAGCGCATACGGCGGCGTGACGAGGACGAGCGCCGCCGCGAAGAGCACCGAACGCAGCAACATCATGGAGCCAGATGATCGGCGAACGCGGCGAGATCGGGAAAGACCTGCGTGCTCTGCGGAAGCTTTCCATCGGCCTGCGTCTTCTTGCCTTTGCCGGTGAGGACCAGTACCGGTCTTGCGCCGGCGGCGACCGCAGCCTGCAGGTCCTTGAGCGAGTCACCCACCATATAGGTGTCCTTCAGCGATACGTTGAAGCGCTGTGCGACCTCGAGCAGCATGCCGGGCTTGGGTTTGCGGCACTGGCAATTGGCGGTCTCGGTGTGCGGACAGAAGAAGAATGCATCGACGCGCCCGCCTGCCTGCACCGCGGCGCGCTGCAACGCCTCGTGGATCTCGAAGAGACCCCGCGTGGTGATGAGTCCGCGCGAGATCGCCGACTGGTTCGTCGCCACCACGACTCGGTAATCCGCCTGCGTCAAGCGCGCGATCGCTTCGATCGATCCCTTGATCGGCCGCCACTCCTCGAGCGACTTGATGTAATGGTCGCTGTCGTGGTTGATCGTGCCGTCGCGGTCGAGGATGACGAGCTTCATGTGGCGAGCTTGGAGAGATCGGCGATGCGATTCATGGTGCCGTGCAGCCGGCCGAGGAAGCCGATGCGGTTCGCCCGTACTTTCGGATCCTTGTCCATCACCATCACCTTGTCGAAGAAGGCATCCACCGGCGTCTTGAGGCTCGCCAGCGCGCGCAGCGCGCCCGTGTAGTCGAGCGCACCGAAAGCCTTGTCGACGTCGGGCTGCAGCTTGCCGAAGGTGCTTGCGAGGCTTTTCTCCTCGGGCAGCACCATCAGCGCCGGATCGAAATCCGTCGGCACGGTCCCGGCCTGCTTGAGGATGTTGCCGATGCGCTTGTTTGCAGCAGCGAGGCTCTCCGCCTCCGGCAGTGCCGAGAACGCTCGCACCGCCTCCAGCGCCTTCGGCACCAGCGCGAGCTCGGCCGGATTGAGGCTGAAGACGGCTTCGACTTCGTTCGCCGAGTAGCCCTGCTCGCGGAAGTAGCCGCGCGCCCGGTCATAAATGAAGTTCTGGACGTCGGCTTTGACGAGATCAGGCAGGCGCATCGGCAACTGGCGCTCCACGACGATTCGAACGACACCGAGCGCTGCGCGCCGGAGTCCGAATGGGTCGCGCTCGCCGGTGGGCGTCTGTCCAATGCTGAAGAGACCAATGAGCGAATCCAGCTTGTCCGCAAGCGCAACCGCGCATGCGACCGGATTTTCCGGCAGGGCATCACCCGCGAAGCGGGGCCGATAGTGCTGATCGATTGCTGCCGAGACTTCCTTGGGCTCGGCATCTTGAGTTGCGTAGTACCGGCCCATTACGCCTTGCAGCTCCGGAAACTCGCCAACCATGCCCGTGAGCAAATCGGCTTTCGAGAGCCACGCCGCTCGCTCTGCAAGCGCCGCGTCCGCCTTGATCGTGCGAGCGATCTTGCCGGCCAGGAGCTGTATCCGCTCGACTCTTTCGAGCTGACTGCCAAGCTTGGCGTGGTAGACGACCTTGCCGAGCTGCGGCACACGGGCTTCGAGCCGTGTCTTTCGATCCTGGTTGTAGAAGAAGCGGGCGTCTTCCAGGCGAGGGCGCACCACGCGCTCGTTGCCGCCCACGATGTGGCGCGGGTCGGCGACCACCATATTGGAGACGATGAGGAAGCGCGGCTGCAGGTGGCCCTTGCCGTCGAAGAGCGGAAAGTATTTCTGGTTCTGCCGCATGGTAAGGATCAGGCACTCGGCGGGCACTTCCAGGAACGCACGGTCGAAGCCGCCGCCGTAGACCTGCGGGAATTCGACGAGCGCCGTGACTTCATCCAAAAGGTCGGCATAGCCGCCGAGGTCGGCCGATTCCTTCGCTGCCGCGGCTTTGAGTTGGCGCTCGATCTCGGCGCGGCGTGCCGCGAACGACGCGATGACCTTCCCTTCGTTCTGAAGCTGTGCCGCATATCCGTCGGCTTTGTGCACGCTGATTGCGCTGGCGCTCAGGAAGCGGTGGCCTACCGTGCTGCGGCCAGCGCTGATCCCGAGCACGCTGCCCGCCACGACGCGTTCGCCGTGCAGCATCACGAGTCCATGCACCGGCCGCACGAACTGCGCGTCGCCGCTGCCCCAGCGCATGATTTTCGGAATCGGCAGCGCCTTGAGCGCCTCCTCGACCATCCCGGCAAGGAGCTCATCCAGCACCGCGCCCTTGGTTTTCACGCGCGCAAGCATCACTGGGCCTTTCGGCGTGTCGCGCTTCTCCAGTTGCTCTGGCGTCAGCCCATGTTTGCGCGCAAATCCGGCGATTGCATTCGCCGGCGCGCTAGCAGACGGGCCGGTGACTTCGCTCTCGCGTCCCGCTGCGCTCGCCGCGACGTCTGCGACGGTGAACGCGAGGCGCCGGGGGGTCGCAAACACCGTCGGTGATGCGCCAGCCAGCTGCGCCTTCGCGAGCGCCTGGGCCACATGCGTAGCAAAGGCCTCGGAAAGCGCGCGCAGCGATTTCGGCGGCAGCTCTTCGGTGAGGAGCTCGACGAGCAGCGTGGCTTTATCGGCCATGGACGAGGGGGAAGCCGAGGCGCTCGCGCGACTCGTAGTAGGACTGCGCAACAGCGCGAGCGAGAGCGCGCACCCGTCCGATGTAGGCGGCGCGCTCGGTGACGGAAATCGCGCCGCGCGCATCCAGCAAATTGAAGCTGTGCGAGCAGCGCAGCACCATCTCGTAGGCCGGCAGGACGGTCTGCGCCTCGATCAGGCGCTTCGCCTCGGATTCGTATTCAGTGAAGTGGCGGAACAGCATGTCGGTGTTCGCCAGTTCGAAGTTGTAGCGAGACTGCTCGACTTCGTTTTGGTGATACACGTCGCCATATTTCACCCCGTCGACCCACACGAGGTCATAGACGCTTTCCTTGCCCTGCAGATACATCGCGAGGCGCTCGAGGCCGTAGGTGATTTCGCCGAGCACGGGCTTGCAGGGGAGGCTGCCAACTTCCTGGAAGTAGGTGAACTGGGTGATCTCCATGCCGTCGAGCCACACTTCCCAGCCGAGGCCCCACGCGCCGAGCGTGGGCGATTCCCAGTCGTCTTCGACGAAGCGGATGTCGTGCTCCTTCGGATTCACGCCGAGCGCGACGAGCGACTGCAGATAGCGCTCCTGGATGTCTGCGGGCGATGGCTTGAGCACCACCTGGTATTGGTAATAGTGCTGCAGGCG
>JAFARH010000237.1 GCA_019245555.1 Betaproteobacteria bacterium | reverse complement strand
GTGTTGCCGCGGAAGCCGAGATCCTGGAAAAGAAACTGGTTCAGCACGGCAACCCGCTCTTCCGGCGCCGAAGTCTCGGGCATGCGGCCGCGCAGCCGCATCGCCATGCGCTCGATGTCGCCGAGATAGCGCTCGACCTGGAGGTTGGGATACGCATCCTGCGCAATGAGGAGGCAGGCGTGTGCGAGATCGATGCGGATGTCGTCGCATGCGAGCACCTTCTCGAATGCGTCGAGCGACACGGCCATCAGGTCGCTCCGCGCCGCGAGAAGTCGCGCAATCGGAAACCGAAGAGAGCGAGCGTCGCGCCGTAGGTCAGCATGCCGAGCAGCACAAGTCCGAGGAGCGCGGGGAGTTTGTACCGCGCACCCGCGGTGAGCCACCAGCTTGATTCGCCCATGGTCGTGAAGAGCACTATTGCCATGAATCCGACCGACGCCGCCACTTTGAGGAGGAACACGAGCCAGCCGGGCTGCGGCGTGTAAACGCCGGCCGCCCGCAAGCCACGATAAAGGAGCGCGGCGTTCAGGCAAGCACCAAGGCCGATGGCAAGCGCGAGCCCGGCATGCTTCAGCGGCACGATGAAGGCGAGGTTCATGAGCTGCGTGAGGAGCAGCGTGAGAATGCCGATCTTCACCGGCGTTTTGATGTTCTGGCGCGCATAGAAACCGGGCGCGAGAATCTTCACGAGGATCATGCCGATGAGTCCGATGCTATAGGCAACCACCGCCTGCCGGGTCATCCAGGCGTCCTCGAGCGTGAAGCGGCCGTAGTGGAAAAGTGCAGCAATCAAGGGGATGGCGAGCACCGCGAGCGCCGCGGCGGCCGGCACCGCGAGGAGGACCGTCAGGCGCAAGCCCCAGTCGAGAAGCTTTGCGTACTCGGCATGATCTGCGGCCGCGTGATATTTCGAGAGGCTCGGCAGCAGGATCGTGCCGAGCGCGACGCCGAGCATTCCTGCCGGGAATTCCATCAAGCGATCCGCGTAATAGAGCCACGACACGCTCCCCGAGACGAGGAACGACGCAAAGATGGTGTTGATGAGAAGCGATACCTGGCTGATCGAGACGCCGAAGGCCGCTGGCGCCATGAGTTTGAGGATGCGTCGCACGCCCGGATGTCCGAGGTTGAGCCGCCAGTGTGGCAAGAGCCCCATGCGAGCGAGATACGGCACCTGCAGCGCGAGCTGCAGGATTCCACCCGCGAACACCGCCCAGGCGAGCGCGACCACCGGCGGATCGAAGTAGTCTGCGAAAACGAGCGCGGCGACGATGAACGCCACGTTGAGGAGCGCGGGCGTGATCGCGGGTATGGAAAAGTGGTTCCACGTGTTCAGCACTCCCGCCGAGAACGCGACGAGCGAGATGAAAGCGATGTACGGGAACGTGATGCGCAGCATGCGCACCGTCAGGTCGAACTTTGCCGGATCGGCGGTGAAGCCCGGCGCCGAGATGTAGACGATGAGCGGCGACAGGATGACGCCGACCAGCGCCGCGATCGCGAGCGCGAGGAAAAGGGCGGTCGCCACGCCATCGACCAGCGTTTTCGTCTCCTCGTGCGACTGGCGGTTCTTGTACTCCGCGAGCACCGGCACGAAGGCCTGCGAGAAGGCACCCTCGGCAAAGAGGCGCCGGAGCAAGTTCGGAATGCGGAAAGCAACGAAGAATGCATCGGTCGCGACCCCGGCGCCGAAGGCGCGCGCGATGATGAAATCGCGCACGTAGCCGAGGATGCGCGACACGAGCGTCAGACTGCTGACGGCGGCCAAGGCTCTCAGGAGATTCATGCTTTAGAGCAAGGGGTTCGTGCTAATATTCGCCCCCTTTTCCGGGACGCAGACACCGAATGGCAAACATCAAATCCGTGCGCAAACGCGCCAAACAGGCGCTCGAGCGGCGCGATCACAACATGGCGCTGCGCACCGAGGTGCGCAGCGCGATGAAGAAGGTCACCAAGGCGATCGCCGCTGGCAACAAGGAAGCCGCGGCGCAATCGTTGCGCGAATCGCAGCGCGTTATCGACCGTATCGTCGCCAAGGGCGTCATGCACCGCAACGCCGGCGCCCGTCACAAGAGCCGGCTGGCGCACGCTTTCAAGGCCCTGAAGTAGCCTAGGCTGTATCCCCGACACGCTGCATTTCAGCGAGCTTGGTGCGCTCCTCGATCCGTCCGTCGCGCACCTTGAGCTCGTTGTCTTTCGCGAAGCTCAGCAGGAACCGGTAGGCCATCGGCTCGATCTCCTCGAGACGGATGTCCACCACCACGCAGCGCACGCCGTTCGCCGTGACCGGATGCACGAATGGCGAATATGCCATTCGATGATCGCCGCCGAAGGCGGACATCACCCCGCACAACCGCTCGGCCCAGTCGCTGGGCCGGAAGGGCTTGCCGTCCTTTGTCTGCCCCATGATGACGAACTCGGCGATCGCGGCGTCGGCCATGTGCGCGGATTATAGGGGCTGAGGGTGGCGAAACCGGTCAGCCGGATCCTGGTGATCAACGACGAAGCGCTCGAGCTTCGCGAGTTCGTCAAAGGTCTCAACGCGGCTGCACGCTCGCTCGACAATCCCCTTGGCATCAGCTTCACCGGAGTCAGCACCGCAAGGGAAGCCCTCGAAGCCATCGAGCGCGACGGCGATTTGCAGGCCGTGCTCGTCGACGACACGCTCTATACATTCAAGAACGGCGGCAAGGCGGGCGCACAGATGTCAGCGCTCGAGCTCGTACAGCGCATCACGCGGTTTAGACCGGAGCTCGACGTCTACATCGTGATCGCGCGCGAGGAGGAAGACGACATCGTCGATGCGCTCTTCGCCGAGGCGGTCGATGGCTACTTCTACCGCGAGGAACGCGACTACCGCGGCATCTACCGGATTCTCAACGCGCAGATCCAGGAGCGCGCGCGCACGCCCTTCTACGACCAGCTAAAGAACTATGTCTGGATGGCGAAGGACCAGTGGCACACGCCGGGCCATTCGTCCGGTGAGTCGCTGCGCGGCAGTCCCTGGATCAACGATTTCTA
>JAFARH010000220.1 GCA_019245555.1 Betaproteobacteria bacterium | reverse complement strand
CGGCGAGGGCGAGGTTATCGAGCACGCTGAAGCGGCGGAAGATGCTGGTGATCTGGTAGCTGCGGGCGAGACCAGCGCGTACGCGTGCGTGCGTCGTAAGTCGTGTGACGTCCTCACCGTTGAACACGATGCGGCCCATGTCCGTCGGCAGGACGCCTGAAATCTGTGCGATCAGCGTTGTCTTGCCGGCGCCGTTCGGCCCGATGAGCGCGTGCACTTCGCCCTTTACCACGTCGAGCGTCACGTCGTCGGTGGCGATGACGCCGCCGAAGCGCTTGGAGACGCCGCGCAATTCAAGCATGCCGTTTCCTAAATAGACCGGCTATGCCTTCGGGAGCCAGCATGACGATCGTCAGCAGCACGATGCCGACCGCGAGCCCGGCATGATCTTGATAGTTGGGCGCGAGCGAGGCGATCCAGCCGATGCGGTAGTCGGCGATCAGATGTTCGAGCACGAGAAGCACCGTCGCGCCGATAAGCCCACCCCAGAGCGTACCGACGCCGCCGAGGATCACCATGATCATCAGCGTGCCGGACTGGATCCAGTGGAGGAGGCTGGGGCTCACATAATTCGACTGGTTGGCGATCAGCGCGCCGGCAAGTCCGGCCACCGCGCCCGAGATGACGAAGCAGAGGAGCTTGTAGCGGTAGACGGGAAAGCCGATGGCCTCTGCACGCGCTTCGTTCTCGCGAATGGCATCGATCACGCGGCCGAAGCGCGAGTTCACCAGCCGAAAGAGTCCGTACTGCACGAGCGCCACCAGAGCGAGGACCAGGTAGTACCAGACGAGATCGTTGCGCAGGTTGACGCCCATGCCGATCGTCGAGCGTCCCGGCATCGAGAGTCCATCGTCGCCTCCGTAAGTCTTCAGCGAGACAAAGATGTAGTAGAGCATCTGCGCGAAGGCGAGCGTGATCATGATGAAGTACACGCCGCGCGTGCGAAGCGACATCGCGCCGATCACCAGCGCGGCGAGCGCCGCGACGGCGATCGCGACCGGCCAGGCGATCCACGCGCTCCTCACGCCTTCCACCGCCATGATGCCGACGACGAAGGCGCCGGCGCCGAAGAACGCGGCATGGCCGAAGCTCACCATGCCGCCGTAGCCGAGCACGAGGTTCAGGCTCGTTGCCGCGATCGCGTAGATAAGGATGCGGCTCGCGAGGCTCACATAGAAGAGGCCGTCCGTCGCCTGCATGACGAGCGGGAACACGGCGAGCAGACCAAAGATGGCGATCGTGCGTTTCATCCGCGGGCCGGGAAGAGGCCTTGCGGCCGGAAGTACAGCACTACGGCCATAAGGAGGTAGATGAGCACAGACGCCACTGCGGGTCCTGCTGCGCTAGCGAATTGAGGTGGCAGAAACGCAGAGAACACCAACGGCAGGAACGCACGCCCGCTCGTGTCGACGATGCCGACGAGCAGCGAGCCGACCAGTGCGCCGCGGATCGAGCCGATACCGCCGATCACGATCACCACGAAGGCGAGAATGAGGATGTTCTCGCCCATGCCGACCTGCACCGCGAGGATTGGTCCGAGCATCGCGCCGGCGAGTGCGCAGAGCGCCGCGCCGAGCGCGAACACGATGGTGAAGAGCCGCCGGATGTTGACGCCCATGGCGATCGCCATCTCGCGATTCGACGCGCCGGCGCGCACCAGCATGCCGACGCGCATCTTCGTCACCAGGAAGTACAGCGCGACCGCGACCGCGGTGCCGACACCGATGATGAGCAGACGGTAGGAGGCGTAGTGCAATCCGCCGGGCAGCGCTACGGGGCCGGTGAGTGAAGGCGGCGCGTTGAGCATGATCGGCTGCGAGCCCCACGCGATGCGCACGACTTCGTTGGCGATGAGGATGATGGCGAAGGTCGCGAGCACCTGCGTGAGGTGGTCGCGGCCGTAAAGCCGACGCAACAGGGACATTTCCAGCGCGGCGCCCACGAAAGCCGTTGCTCCGAGCGCGAGTGGCAGGCCGAGCCAGAACGAGCCGGTCGCTTGCACGAAGCTCGCCATGAAGTACGCGCCGATCATGTAAAGCGAGCC
>JAFARH010000342.1 GCA_019245555.1 Betaproteobacteria bacterium | reverse complement strand
TGGAGGAAGCCCATGCAGATTTCAGCCCAGCAGCTCGCTGAATTGCTCCTCGGCATCGCGCGCGCGCAGGCCGCGATCGTCCAGGGGCTCGAGAACGAAATGGCTGGCGTGCGCAGCGGCCGCATCATCCCGGCGCTGCAGAACGTGGCGCACCTGCGTGACCACCCGAATCCGACGCTGACCGATCTGCCGGTGCGCGTGCTGCTCGGCACGCTCGGCCGCCAGGTGCCGGACGCTGCTTCGGTCGTGCGCGATCTCGAGAGACTCCTCGGCGGTGACAGTGGCGCCGCACCTGCGGCGGCCGCAGCGCCGGGCGAGAACCTCGACTTCAGTAAGCCCGGCTAGACCAGCTTCCCCGTTCTCGCTTCGAGAAGCGTCCAGGCCTTGTCGCCGTAGACGGCCTTCCAGCGCGCGTAGAACGCGCCGAGATGCTTGCGGAACCCGCTGGTGTCGGTCTCGTTGACCACCATGGCCTTCGACTTCAGGAGTTCCAGCGCGCCCGCCTCGATCTTGACGACGTCCTTCCGTTGCTCGATTGCCGCGGTCTCCGCGTGGCCCATGATGATTTCGCGGATGTCGCTCGGCAGCGCGTTCCACTTCTCTAAGTTGGCGTTCAGCGTGAAGCCTGACCACCAGTGGTTAGTGATGCTCAGGTACTTCTGTACCTCGTAGAGCTTGAGCAGCACGATGATCTGGTAAGGATCTGTCTGCCCTTCTACGGTCTTGTCCTTCAGGACCTGGTAGAGCTGGTTCAAAGTGAAGGTCTTCGGTTTGGCGCCGATCGACTCGAAGAAGTCCACCGTCATCTTCTGGACCGGCGTGCGGATCAACATGCCATTCAGGTCCTCGACTGTGCGGATCGGCTTCGTGTTGTTTGTGAGCTGGTGAAAACCGTTGTCGAAGTTCCGGCGGAACTGATAGATGCCTTTCGCCGCCATCTGCGTCCGTATGTAGTCGCCGAGTTCTCCATCGAGCGCGGAAAACACGTCGCCCGAGTTTTTGAACGCGAACGGCAGCCCCGGCATCTCGCTTACCGGCACAAGCGGGCCGAGCACGTTGCCGGCAAAGAACATTTCCATTTCGCCTTTTTGCAGCATGGCGATCATCGTGTTGTCGTTGCCGAGCGCGCTCGCCCCGTACACGTCTATCCGCATGCGTCCATCGGTGTCGGTGCGCACGCGCTCCGCGAATTCGACCATGCGCCGATGATTGAAGGTGTCGAGCGGTTGATTTGATCCTAGGCGGAAGTGAAACTGGGGCGCTTGGGCGCGCGCGTTGCCGGCGAGCGATGCAGCGCCAACGCCGAGGATCAGCCGTCGACGATTATTCGAGAATTTCATAGAGCCGTTCGTCGTAGAGCGCGCCGGTCATCTGCCCGAGCTTGTCGCGAAACTCGCGCTGGTGCGCCGACATGCCGTTCGCCTCGTAGTCGGCGCGTGAGCGCCAGATCTCGACGACGGTGAAGTGATTCGGACGGTTGGTCTGCTGCACGATGTCGTAGCGCACATTGCCGTCCGCCGCGCGATTCGCGTCGCCGAGCGCCTTGAGCGCAACGATCGCGTTCTCTTTCTGCGGGGGAATCACGTCGACGTGGGAGACGAGGTAGACCCCGCCCTTCACCGCCGGCAGATCCATCGGCCCGACGCTCAGCGCATTGTGGAAGCGATCGTCCGATGGTGCGTTGCGAATCGCGTGCAGCTTCTCGCGCTGCGTCTTCATTCCCTCGCCCGCGGCGTCCCACGCAGCTTTGTTCTGCCATGCAGAGATGAGCACGAACTGTCCCGGACGCATCCGCTGCACCGCCACTGCACGGAGATTGCCCTTCGACGCGCGGCTCGCATCGCGATAGGCCTTGACCAAGGCCGCACCTTCGTCCTTCGCGTTCGGGCGCACCTCGATGTACGTGACGACATACAGCGGGCTCACATCGGCGGGAACGGGCGGCGGCGGTGTTGCTGGAGCTGGTGCTTGTGCGACGGCGCTGAGGTGGAACAGAAAAGCGGCGGCGAACACCGCGATGCGGACTGTCATGGACCTCTCCCCTGGCTGACCGACGACTATCTTAGCTGAGGCCGGTCACCGGAAGCGCGGCGCCGTGGATGGCGCGGGCAGCATCCGAAGCGAGGAATACGATCACTTGCGCGAGATCCTTCGGCGCCACCCAGCGCTTGGGATCCGCTTTCGGCATCGCAGCACGATTCTCAGGCGTGTCAATGATGGTTGGCAGCACGCAATTCACGTTGATGTTCTGCTCGCGCAACTCTGCCGCCATCGTCTCCGTGAGTCTGATCACGGCGCTTTTCGACACTATGTAGGCGCCCATCTGTGCCGTGCCCTTCTGTGCGGCGAAAGCGCCGATGTTGACGATCTTGCCGCCGCCTCCCTTCAGCATCGCTGGCACGACGGCGCGCGACATGTTGAACACCGTGCGTGCGTTGACGTTGAACATGAAGTCCCAGTCCTTGTCCGCCGTCTCATGTACGGACGCACCCATCCGGAAACCGCCGGCGATGTTGCAGAGGACATCGATGCGCTTGAAGCGCTGCACGGCCTTGTCCACCGCCGCCTGGACGCTTTGCGCGTTGAGGAGGTCCGCATCGATGAACATCTGGCGATCGCTGTCCTGAAGACTGCCGCGCTTCAGGTCGAGCAGCACGAGATTGGCATCGCCAAAGGCAGCAGCAACCGCTCGGCCAAGATTGCCTGCGGCGCCGGTCAACATCACGGTACGCATCAGAAGTCCTTCGGCTCCGGCGGAAAGTTCGGTGAACGCTTCTCGCGCAACGCGCTCAGGCCTTCCTTCACCTCGGGCCCCGTGAATCCCAGCACCTCGAGCGCGAGCGAGGCGTCAAATGCGGGACCGGCCATGCGCAGCCAGTTGTTGAGCGAGTATTTCGTCCAGCGCAGTGCCGTCTGCGGGCCGGCGGCGAGCTTTCTCGCCACTTCGAGCGCCTTTGCCTGCAGCTCCGCTTCGTCGCAAGAGAGCGAGACGAGGCCGAGCTTCTCCGCCTCCTCTCCGCTAATCGTGTCGCACGTGAGGAGGTAGTACTTCGCCTTCGCCATGCCGCAGAGGAGCGGCCAGATGATCGCCGCGTGGTCGCCCGCCGCAACGCCGAGTTTCGTGTGCCCGTCGATGAGTCGCGCCGTCTTGGCCGCGATGCTGATGTCCGCCATCAGCGCCGCCGCCAATCCCGCTCCGACTGCAGGCCCATGGACCGCCGAGATGATGATCTTCGAGC
Organism: Betaproteobacteria bacterium; assembly: GCA_019245555.1. Lineage (GTDB taxonomy): Bacteria > Pseudomonadota > Gammaproteobacteria > Burkholderiales > SG8-39 > SCGC-AG-212-J23. The sequence continues at coordinate 884 of JAFARH010000342.1, read as the reverse complement.
AATTGAACATGTTGTAGACGAGGTCGCGTGCTTCGCGCCACACGCGCGCTCGCGTCGCAAAGTCGCGCGTCATCTCGTCGACCATCGCCATGTCGCCGCCCGCGGAGAAACCCTTCCCGGCGCCGCGCAGGATGGCGACGCGCGCCTCCGCGTCGCGATCGACATCGAGCCAGATGCGCGCCATCTCGGCGTGCGCCCGCGTCGTTGCCACCGCGAGCTTGCCCTCTTCGCCCATCACGATCTCTAGAATTCCCGGTTCGAGGCGGCGAACGTGCAGGTCTTTGTAACCCGAATAATCCATCGAGCCATTCTACAATTCGCTCGTGCCTTCCCTCCCAGGTTTCGACTACGCGCCGCGATACACGAAGTGGCGCGATTGGCGGATTCATTATGTCGATGAAGGAAAGGGCGAGCACACCTTCCTCTGCCTGCACGGCGAACCGACGTGGAGCTATCTCTACCGGAAGATGATTCCGCGGTTCGCCGCGACCGGTGCGCGTGTGGTCGCGCCGGACTTCGTTGGATTCGGGCGCTCCGACAAACCGGAAGACGAATCGCTCTACACCTTCGACTTCCACCGCCAGTTCCTGCTGGACTTCATCCAGCAACTGAGTCTCAAGCGCATCACGCTGGTGGTGCAGGACTGGGGAGGCCTTCTCGGTCTCACACTTCCGATGGAAGTGCCCGCGATCGATAAGCTCTTCGTCATGAACACAGGACTCGCGACCGGCGACGTGCCGCTCAGCGAAGGATTCATCGCCTGGCGCGCCTACGTCGCGAAAAATCCCGATCTCGCCTGCGGCAAGCTGATGGCCCGCGCGTGTCCGCACATTAGCGCAGCGGAAGCCGCCGCTTATGACGCACCCTTCCCCACCACCGCCAGC
>JAFARH010000164.1 GCA_019245555.1 Betaproteobacteria bacterium | reverse complement strand
CTTCGACTCGGCCTTCTTCTCCTTGCCGGCCTCGAGAAGCGTTACGTTCGCGGAGGGCTTCTGGCCCATGCCGCTCGCCTGGCTCATGGTGACGAGACGCCAATGCTCCTCGGACGCCCCGCCGGCGTCCTGCCCGACGAGAGCCTGCAGATCCTCGTCGAAAATCTCGGCCTTCTTGTCCGCCAGATCCTTGAAGCGCTGGAACGCCTTGTTCGCGGCGTCATCGCTCTCGAGCTCGATGCCGAGCTCCTTCAGCCTTTGCTTGAACGCATTCCGGCCGGAAAGCTTGCCGAGCACGATCTTGTTCGTGCTCCAGCCCACGTCCTCGGCGCGCATGATCTCGTAGGTATCGCGCGCCTTGAGCACGCCGTCCTGGTGGATCCCCGAGGCATGCGCGAAGGCATTGGCGCCGACGACCGCTTTGTTGGGCTGCACGACGAAGCCGGTGATCTGCGACACGAGGCGCGAGGTGGGAACGATGTGCGTGGTGTCAAGGCGCGTCTCCATGTCGAAGAAGTCGCGTCGAGTGCGCACCGCCATGACGACCTCTTCGAGGGAGGTGTTGCCGGCACGTTCACCGAGGCCGTTGATCGTGCACTCGATCTGCCGGGCGCCGCCGATCTGTACGGCAGCGAGCGAATTTGCCACCGCCATGCCGAGGTCGTTGTGACAGTGCACCGACCAGACGGCCTTGTCGGAATTCGGCACCTTCTCTCGGATCTTGCGGATGAGCTCGCCGAACTGCTGCGGCACAGCGTAGCCGACGGTGTCGGGGATGTTGATCGTGGTGGCGCCTTCCTTGATTACCGTCTCGAGCACGCGGCAGAGGAAATCCAGGTCGGAGCGGCTGCCATCCTCCGGCGAGAACTCCACGTCGGGGCAGGCTTTCTTCGCGAAGCGCACCGAGAGCTTGGCCGCTTCCAGTACCTGCTCCGGCGTCATGCGGAGCTTCTTCTCCATGTGCAGCGCACTGGTGGCGATGAACGTGTGGATGCGCCACGGCCCCTTCGCGACCTTGAGGGCGTCGATGCCGCGCTGGATATCGCGGTCGTTCGCACGGCACAGGCCGCAGACGATCGAATCCTGAACCACGCCGGCGATCGCCTTGACCGCCTCGAAATCGCCGTTCGACGAAGCCGGGAAGCCGGCCTCGATCACGTCGACTTTCATGCGCTCCAGCGCCCGCGCGATGCGCAGCTTCTCGTCGCGCGTCATCGAGGCGCCGGGGCTCTGCTCCCCGTCGCGCATGGTGGTGTCGAAAATAATTAAGCGTTCTTTAGCCATGGAAATGGTCCTTGGCCCCTAGGGGCCCAGAAACTACACGGATTGTAGGCAGGAGTATTTAGCGCGCGGGGCGCAGCAGCAGGCCGCTCAGCGCGAGAAGCGCGAGCGAGAGAAGAGCAAAGATCACCTGTTGCATGCGGCGACTATAGCTTTACCCTAGGCAGGTGGCAAGGGAACCCCTAAAGCGCCTCGAAGCCGGCCTGCCTGCCGCCTGGTATTACGATTCGGCGCACTATCAGCGGGAGCTCGAAGCGTTCTGGTACGAGCGCTGGACGGTGGTCGCGCGCGAGGAGGAGCTTGCGAGAGCCGGCGACTGGCGCACGGTTCGCATCGGCACGCAGTCGCTGGTGCTCGTACGCGACGACGATCGGATCCGCGCCTTCCACAACACCTGCCGGCATCGCGGCTCGGTGCTTTGCACCGAGGAACAAGGCAGCTTCGCGCGGAAGCGCATCGTCTGCCCGTACCACTCCTGGACCTACGACTTAACCGGCCATCTGGTAGCGACGCCGCGGCGGATGGAAACGCCGGACTTCGACATGAAGAACTTCCCGCTCTACCCGGTCGCCGTGGCGAGCTGGGGCGGGTTCGTCTTCGTCAACCTGACAGGACCCGATGCGCCGCCGCTCGATGTCGGCAGCCTCGATGCCGAGTTCGAACGCTACGGCTTCTCGAACTTGCGCATCGGCAAGCGCATCGTCGCCGACATACCGGCGAACTGGAAGCTGCTCGCCGAGAACTTCTCCGAGTGCTTCCATTGCCCGCCGGTGCATCCGGAGCTCTGCCGCGTCGTCACTGGGTATTGGGAAGGCGGCGCCTGGGGGCTGCGCGGCAACGAAACCTGGCCCGAGTTCGCCGCGGGAGCCGCGACCCTAACGCTCGACGGCACTGCGCGCTTGCCCGCGATCGCGACGCTGACCGAACAGGACCGCAAGACCATCTATATCCCGGCGATGCTGCCGCCCAGCCTCTTCCTCAATGTGCACCCCGACTACGTCAACGCCCACATGATGGTGCCGACAGGGCCCGAAAGCGTGCGCATCACCTACGACTGGCTGTTCGAGGCCGACCGCCTGCCCCTCTCAGAAGCGGACCTCCAGCACTATGTCGCGCTCTGGGACATCACCAACCGCCAGGACTCCCGCAACTGCGAATGGCAGCAGCAGGGCATCCGTTCAAGGGAGTTCAAGCA
>JAFARH010000139.1 GCA_019245555.1 Betaproteobacteria bacterium | reverse complement strand
TTATGTCGGACTGGTCGTAGGCGTAGTAGACGCTGCGCATCATCGGCACGGTGCGCATGCTGCCGCTGCCGTTACCGATGGTGATGTCCCTCGCCGAATGCGGCGCGGGCGCCGGCGCGGACGACGCGGCCGTGCGAGCCGCGGGCTGGGCGCTGGCGGAGGAATTAGTCGATTGGCTGCTGTCGGAGGCGCAGCCCGCGAGGGCCGATGCCGTCGCGACCGCGAGAGCAAGACGTACAAGCTTCATGGTGGTTCTCCCCTTAGAGGTTAGGACGTCATTATGTCGCAAATTATATTTGCGCAAATGTTTATTTTCATGTTTATCCTGTGCCCGACTGTGGCCACGGGTACATCCCATGGTTGCGCGGGGCGACTTAAGGGAGGCTTAACGCGGGCGGAGCGCGGCGCGTACCATTTGGTGCGTGAACAAGCACTTGCTCGCCGAAAAATCGGTGGAAGTCCTCGAGCAGTTCCGGATCATCGTCAAGTCGATCCGCCGGCACTATCAAGTCGTGCAGCAGCGCGCCGGCCTGAAAGGCGCCGACCTGTGGGCGCTCGCCCAGGTGGCCGAGCAGCCCGGGCTCAAGGTCGGCGAGCTCGCGCGCTCGATGGCGATCCACCAGTCGACCGCCAGCAACCTGGTGCGCGCGCTCGAGCGCCAGGGGCTCATAACGCGCGAGCGCCAGTCGCGTGACCAGCGGCAGGTAAAGCTCTTCGCTACGAAGAAGGGCCTGAAGGTATTGAAGGGCGCCCCGCGCCCATTGATCGGCGTGCTGCAGGAGGCGCTCTCGGAGCTTCCACCCGCGCGCCTCCATGCCCTGCATGCGGAGCTCGCGCACGTGATCGCGCTGATGCGAAGCAAGGCGATAACGGCAGCGCGCCAGCTGCCGCTATCGGATATAGCAGACTAGTTCGGAACGAAGCAGTAAGTCAGTCCCGCGCCGCCCGAGGCCTTCAGCTGGTCCTGGCTGCAGCCGCGCGAGCCGTGCGACGAGTTCCACGACTTCATGTGCCAGGTGTCCTTCAGGCCCTGGCGGTCGGAGTGCCCGACGATCGCCGAGCCGTCGCCGCTCTTCGTCCAGTTGCCGCAGGTCGTGTCGCCGCCCGCGGTGGAGAAACGCCCGGCCGGATCGGATCCCGTCAGGATGTCGTGCTCGTTCGGCGTGTCGCCACGGCCTTTCACCGGCTCGCCCTTCTCGGTGAGCAGCGTCTCCTTGGTGAGGTTGGCGTGCTCCGAGTGCAGGTCGTCGACGTTCTTCGCCATCATCACGCCCTTGGCGTTGTACCAGGGCCCCTTGCCAATGCGGTCGCGCGCGTTCACGCCGGCGTCGCCGCCCGGGAGCGTCGTGCTCAGGTACGCCTTCCAGTTCGAATGCTTGGAGCCCGCCGCTTTCGCGAGCGCGTTGCAGTGCGCGTCGGCGCCTTCGAGGCCGCCCAGGTCCGCGCCATTACCTTTTCCCACGCTCGTCACGAAGAACGTCATGTCGTGGGACTGCGCCTGTGCCAAGCCAGCCGCAGGTCCCACTATGGCGACCAGGACGCTGGCAAACAACAACGTGCGTTTCATGCTCTCTCCCCTTCGTTGGAAATTGGGTGATACGACCGGGTTAACGATGCCCGGCTTCCACTAATTCCACAAGGTGGCTCCTGTGACTACTGCCACGAACTAGTCGAGCTTTGCGCCCGATCGCTTGACGACAGCGGCCCACTTGGGCGTTTCGCGCCGCACAAGAGCGAGGAACTCTTCCGGCGTGCCGCCGTCGATCTCGCTGTCGAGCGCGCGGTAGCGCTCGACGACCGAGGGAACACGCAGCGCGGCGTGGATCTCCGAGGTCAGTCGCGTCAGGATTTCCTTCGGCAGCTTCGCCGGGCCGATGATGCCGCCCCAGGAATTCGTCTCGTATCCGCGCACGCCCGCTTCATCGATGGTCGGGATGTCGGGGAACGATGCCGCGCGCCGCGGCGACGAAACGCCGAGCCCGCGCACCCTGCCCGCCTTCACGTGCGGACCGATCGACGGCACGTTGTCGAACATCACCTGGATCTGGCCGGAGATGAGATCGTTGATCGCCTGCGCGCTGCCCTTGTACGGCACGTGCACGATGTCGACGCCGGTCATCATCTTGAAGAGCTCGCCGCCAAGATGCCCGGTGGTGCCGTTGCCCGAGGAACCATTCGTCAGCTTCCCCGGATTCTTTTTCGCGTAGGCGATGAGATCCATCACGTTGTGCACCGGCAGGTCTTTGTTGACCGCCAGCATGTTGAAGACGTACGTGACGTTCGAGACGAGCGTCAGGTCGCGCTCGACGTCGTAGGGGAGGGCCGGCAGGAGCGAGCGGTTGATGGCGAGCGAGACGATGTTGCCGTAGCCAAGCGTGTAGCCGTCGGGCGCGGACCTCACGATGTCCATCGTGCCAAGGAGATAGGAGCCGCCGGGCTTGTTCTCGACCACGAACGGCTGCCCCATCTGCTGCGACATCTGGGCGAGGAGGATTCGCATCAGTACGTCGGGCGAGCCGCCGGGCGCGGAGGGAATGACGAAACGGATCGGCTTCTCCGGATACGCCGCTTGAGCGGCGAGAATGCAAGCGCCAAGCAAGAGAGCGACGATCTTCACCGCCCTATTCTCGCGCCATGCGCTACGCTTTGCCTATGAAGAAACCCCTCGCCACGCTTGCCCTGGTAGTCGCCGCATGCAGCAGCTACGACTCGACGAATGTCGAAGGCACCATCGTGCGTCCCGGAAATTTCATCGCCGGCTCGGGGGTCGTGACGGGCGTCGGCGTGCTGCGGAACCAGAATTCCAACAGCTCGATCGACCGCAATCTCTACCGCATCTCGCTGCGCATGGACGTCGGTGGCTTCCAGCAGATCGACACCGACAACAACACGTTCTTCGAAGGCCAGGCGGTGAATCTCACGAACGACGGCCGCATCGAGCACGTGAGCGGCACCAGCCTGAACCGTCGCTGACAGGGGGAGACATGGCACGCCTCGGATTCGCGCTCGTTTTCGCCGCGGCGGCGGCATGGAGCGCCGACTATCCCGCGCCGCAGGAAGCCGACTGGGTGGTGCGCGACTTCAAGTTCCACACCGGCGAAGTGCTGCCGGAGCTGAAGCTCCACTACACGACGGTCGGCGCGAAGAACGGCGAGCCGATCGTCGTACTGCATGGCACGACGCAATCGGGCGCGGCGCTGCTCTCGCCCGCGTTCGGCGGCGAATTGTTCTCGCCCGGCCAGCCGCTCGATGCCGCGAAGTACTACATCATTCTGCCCGACTCGATCGGCCACGGAAATTCGTCCAAGCCTTCCGACGGCCTCGGCACGAAATTCCCGCAGTACAACTACGACGACATGGTGAACGCGCACCAGCGCCTCATCGCGGAGCACCTCGGCTTCAAGCGCGTGCG
>JAFARH010000077.1 GCA_019245555.1 Betaproteobacteria bacterium | reverse complement strand
CCATAGTGGTCGGTAAAGCCGACCACCACCGTCTCGATCTCGCCATCGCGGACGAGCCGGGCGAGCTCAGCCGGCTTCAGCATCTCGCTTCCGGTACAGGACGAATATCTTGCCTATGTGCTGAACCCCTTCTGCGCGCGTGCGCTCGCAGAGCGCCTGGAACGCGACCTCGCGACTGTCGCGATCGAGGCTCGGCGCACGTACTTTGATGAGCTCGTGCGCTTTCAACGCGAGGTCGACCTCTTTCACCACCTCGTCGGTGAGGCCTTTCGCGCCGATCATGACGATGGGATTAAGGTTGTGGGCACGCGCCTTGAGTTCTTTTCGTTCTGCAGGGCTCAGCATGAAATGAATAGCAGAATCTAATGTCAAAATAGCGTCCTTGCTACCCTCCGATTTCCATAAGGTCCTCCAGGAGTGGTGGGCCAGCCGATTCCAGGAACCGACCGAAGCTCAGCTTGAGGGCTGGCGCGCGATCCGTCGCGGCGCAGACACGCTCATTGCGGCGCCGACCGGTTCCGGCAAGACGCTCGCCGCCTTCCTGACTTCGCTCGACCAGCTCCTGCGGGAGGGCATCGAGGCCGGCGGACTGCCGGATGAGGTTCGCGTCATCTATGTGTCGCCGCTGAAGGCGCTTTCGGCCGACATCCACAAGAACCTGGCCGAGCCGCGGCGTGAGATCCACGCCCTCTCGCCCCAAATCAAGGTCACTGCCACGGTGCGAAGCGGGGACACGCCGCAAAAGGAGCGGGCGACGATGCTGAAGACGCCGCCCCATATTCTGGTGACGACGCCGGAGTCGCTCTACCTGCTGCTCACCGCGGAGCGCTCGCGCAACATGCTCAAGACCGCGCGCGTGGTGATCGTCGACGAGATCCATGCAATGCTCCAGTCGCGCCGCGGTGCGCACCTCTCGCTCTCGCTCGAGCGCCTCGACCATGTCTGCGGACGGAAGCTCCAGCGGATCGGCCTCTCGGCCACGCAGAAGCCGATCGAAGAGGTCGCCAAGTTCCTGAGCCCGTCGCGCGAAGTCACGATCGTCGACAAGGGCCATAAGCGGAAGATGGATCTCGCGGTCGAAGTGCCGCCGTCGCCGCTCGAGGCGGTGATGTCGCACGAGGTGTGGGGCGAGATCTATCAGCGCCTCGTGCAGCTCATCGAAGAGCACCGCACCACGCTCATCATGGTGAACACGAGGCGCCTCGCCGAGCGCATGGCACACCAGCTTTCGGAGCGCATGGGTCCCGAGTTCGTGGCTGCACACCATGGGAGCTTGGCGAAGGAGGCGCGGCTCGATGCCGAGCAGCGACTGCGCGACGGCAAGCTCAAGGTGCTCGTTGCTACTGCATCGCTCGAGCTTGGAATCGACATCGGCCATGTGGATCTCGTGTGCCAGATTTCATCGCCGCACCGGATCGCGACATTCCTCCAGCGCGTCGGCCGCTCCGGTCACACGGTCAAGGGAACGCCCAAGGGACGCATCTTCCCGCTCACGCGCGACGACCTGATCGAATGTGCAGCGATGGTCCGCGCGGTGCGCGACGGACAGCTTGATCGCGTTGCAGTGCCGGACAAGCCGCTCGATGTGCTCGCGCAGCAGATCGTTGCCGAGACCGCCGCGGAAGACGAGTGGGAGGAGCAGGTGCTGTTCGATCTGTGCCGGCGTGCGTATCCCTATCGGAGCCTGGAGAAACGGGAGTTCGACGAAGTGGTCGAGATGCTGGCGCGCGGCTACGCGACCCGGCGTGGTCGACGCGCGGCGCTGCTGCATTACGACTCGCTGAACCACAAGCTGCGCGCGCGCAAAGGCTCGCGCATGAGCGCCATCACGAATGGCGGCGCGATCCCGGAGGTCTTCGACTATCGCGTGGTCCTCGAGCCCGAGGGCCACTTCATCGGAACGTTGAACGAGGACTTCGCGATCGAATCGCTGCCGGGCGATGTGTTCCAGCTCGGCAATACCTCGTGGCGGATCCTCCGTATCGGCAACGGCGTCGTGCGCGTGGCAGATGCACAAGGTCAGCCGCCGTCGATGCCGTTCTGGCTCGGCGAAGCACCGGCGCGTTCGGACGAGATGAGCCTCGCAGTATCGCAGCTTCGGGCGGCGGTGGACTTTGAGTTGCCGGGGCCCGAAGAGCCGCGCAAAGAGGGCGAGCTCGACGCGGCGATCGAGCTACTAGTTCAGGACTATTTCCTGAGCCGAAGCGCGGCCGAGCAGATCGCGCAGTACCTCGCGGAAGCGAAGCGCAGCCTCGGCGTCGTTCCAACGGTCGACCACCTTGCGCTCGAGCGCTTCTTCGACGAATCGGGCGGGATGCAGCTCGTACTGCACGCACCGTTCGGTAGCCGCATCAATCGCGCGTGGGGATTGGCGCTACGCAAGAAGTTCTGCCAGGGCTACAACTTCGAGCTGCAGGCGGCAGCGACGGAGGACGGCATCATCCTCTCGCTGGGCAGCCAGCACTCGTTCCCGCTGGAAGAGGTATTCCGCTACCTGCACCCGAATACGGTGCGCGAGACGCTCACGCAAGCAATCCTGCAGTCGCCGATCTTCGAGACCCGCTGGCGCTGGAGTACTACGCTCGCGCTCGCCGTGCCGCGTAACCGTGCCGGGGCGCGCGTGCCGAACCAGCTGCAGCGCATGTACGCCGAGGATCTGCTCCAGGCGGCTTTCCCGGAAGCGGCGGCGTGCCAGGACAACATCGGCGGTGTGCGC
>JAFARH010000451.1 GCA_019245555.1 Betaproteobacteria bacterium | reverse complement strand
CTATGTGCCTACGCACGGCAATTCCGGCCGCTACGACCCGCGCACTGGATTGCCGACGCGCTCGCCTCTACCGTGCAGGTCTGTATTCACCGAGGGGCATGTGCGCGTGGACGGCCATATGAGCGCGTGCTGCTTCGGTTCGGACAGCCGCTTCGATGTCGGCGACCTCAGCCGCGATTCGTTCATGGACGTCTGGCACGGTCCGGAGATGCGCGAGATCCGCGCAGCGCAGATAAGGACTGAGCGCGACGGTCCCGCCGCCCTCAAGGGTACGATCTGCGACGTCTGCGTCGCCTACGAAGCATAGCCGTCCACCGCGAAATAACTTAAACTCCTACCACATAGGAGAACTGCGTTCGTGAGAGCGGAACAGAATGAATTCCTGACCCGCACGGGTCCGGGCACGCCGATGGGCGATCTTTTCCGGCGCTACTGGCTGCCGGCGCTCCTTGCCGAGGAGCTACCCGAAAACGATTGCCCGCCGGTGCGCGTGAAGATGCTCGGCGAGCGGCTGATCGCATTCCGCGATACCAGCGGGAAATTGGGGCTCGTTGATGAGTTTTGCGCGCATCGCGGCGTTTCGCTCTGGTTCGGGCGCAACGAAGAGAACGGCCTACGCTGCTCCTACCACGGCTGGAAATACGACGTGACCGGCCAGTGCGTCGAGATCCCGTCTGAGCCGAACAACGCCAAGCTCTGCCAGCGCATGAAGCTGAAGAGCTATCCGCTGGTCGAGCGTGGCGGCGTGCTGTGGACCTACATGGGGCCGGCCGAGAAGCGCCCGCCTCTACCGGAGCACGAGTGGGCCATGGTGCCGGAACGGAACCGCTTCGTCTCCAAGCGCTGGCAGGAGTGCAACTGGCTCCAGGCCATGGAGGGCGGCATCGACTCGAGCCACGTCAGCTTTCTTCATCGCTACACGATGAAGGTCGACCCGATGTTCAAGGGCGCGACGCAAAGCCACAAGTACAACCTCGGCGACCTCGCGCCGCATTTCGAGGTCGTCGAATCGCCCGGCGGCCTCTATATCGGCGCGCGGCGCAACGCCGAGAACGACCAGCACTATTGGCGCATCACGCAGTGGATCATGCCGAGCTACACGCTGATCCCGCCGCGCGGCGACCATCCAATCGGCGGCCATTGCTGGGTGCCGATCGACGACGAGAACTGCTGGGCCTGGAGCACCAACCACCACGCGACGCGGCCGCTCAAGCCCGAGGAGCACCAGGCCATGGAGGACGGAGAAGGCATCCATGTCGCCCTCATTCCCGGCACCTACCGCCCGGTCGCCAACAAGGACAACGACTACCTGATGGATCGCAAGGCGCAGAAGGAGGGTCGCAGTTTCTCCGGCGTCGAGGGCTTCGCCATGCAGGACGCGTCGGTCCAGGAGAGCATGGGTCCGATCCAGGACCGCACGAAGGAAAATCTCGTGCCGACCGATCAGGGGATCATCATGGCGCGTCGCCGCCTCATAGCGGCGGCCAACGGCCTTGCCAAAGGCGAGCAGCCGCCGGGCGTCGATCCCGCGCACACACGTGTGCGCTCAGCGTCGGTGATCCTGCCTAAGGGCGTGCCTTTCGCCGAAGCGGCCGAAGAAGCGCTGATGCCGGAACCCGGCTCGGCGCACGCCACCGTTTAAAAGCTAAGCGGCTTTCTGCGGCAGGTCGGCCGCCTCGGCGGCGTAGGCCTTCTCCATGTTCGGCTGGAGTTTGTGCTTCGCTAGCGCGTCGGCGAACCATTTGCGGATTTCCGGCCGCTCGTCGGCGTAATCGATCTGATTGCCGCCCAGGCGCTGCGAGATCCAGGCCTTCGGCACGCCCTGCGCATTGCGGATCGACACCACTTCATGCTTGAGCGCGAGGTAACGCGCCGGCGTCGTGCCCGAGTTGAAGTGCTGGTGGAACCACATGTTCGGCGGCACGATCAGCGTGCCCACCTCCCACGGATAGACCTTGGGCTCCTCGCCTTCCGGCCACATCAGTGAATAGCCCTCGCCGGACAGGATGATCACGTAAGCACCCGGCCCGTGCGCATGGCCCTTCTTGTAGGTCCCAGTCGGGAACTGCGAGATGTGG
>JAFARH010000170.1 GCA_019245555.1 Betaproteobacteria bacterium | reverse complement strand
CCTATGTCATCGAGCCCTGGCTCTACGGCAAGAGCGCCGGCCTTTCACCCCTCGCGATCATCGTTGCCGTCGTTTTCTGGTCCTGGCTTTGGGGTCCGATCGGGTTGCTGCTGGCGACGCCGCTCACAGTCTGCGTCGTCGTCATGGGCCGCCATATCCCCGAGCTCGGCTTCCTGAACCTGCTCCTGGGTGTCGAGCCGGTGCTTTCGCCGGAGGAGCGCTTCTACCAGCGCCTGATCGCGCTGGACGACGATGAGGCGGAAGAGCTGGTGCGTGGGCACGTCGAGAGCCACGGCATCGCTTCCACCTTCGACGATGTCATCCTTCCCGCCCTTACGCTGCTCGAGGCTGATCGCCGGAAGGGCGTGCTCGAACCAGCGCGCGAGCGCTTCGTGTACGAGCATGCGCGCCGCATCATCGAGGAGCTAGAGGCCCCGCCGGCTGCCGCCGCAGGCCCGGTCTGCATCGTTCCGGCGCGGGACGAGGCCGACCGCGTGGCGGCGCTTATGACAGCGCGGCTCGTCGCCGCAGAGGTGGTAGACGCTTCGGCGCTGAAGCAATGCAATACGGTGTTGATTTCTGCCGTACAGCCCGGCGCCGCGCACGATGCGGGCTATCTCGCGCGGCGTCTGCGCGGGCAGCATCCCGAAGCAAAAATCGTCGTCGGCCTCTGGGGCGATACCCAGGGCGCCGCCCGTGAGCGGCTGGCGAAACTCGGCGTCGACGAAGTCATTACGCGCATTTCCGACGCTGCGGCGGTCCTGCGTCGCTCTGCCGGCGGCGAAACCGCGAGGCGGAAGGCGCCGAGGCGTTCGGTCCATCACTGACCGGTAAAATGCGGTCCGTCTTGGACCGCAATTACTTCGAAAAACTGCGTGCGGCGTCAGCCGCGCGCGATTCGCTTCTCTGTGTCGGGCTCGACCCGGAACCGAAGAACGTTTCCGGTGGCCTCGACGGTGCGCTCGATCTTTGCCGCCGCATCATCGACGCCACTTCGGACGTGGCGTGCTGCTACAAGCCGAACGCCGCGTTCTGGGAGCAATATGGGCCGCGCGGCTGGGAGGCGCTCGCTACCATCCGCGCCGCGGTACCGCCCGACATTCCGGTGATGCTCGACGGCAAGCGCGCCGACGTGCCGAACACGATGGCGGCCTATGCCACCGCGATATTCGACGCGATGAAGTTCGACGCGGCCACGGTGCATGCGTATCACGGCGCTGATTCGCTGGCGGTGTTTGCCAGCTACGACAACAAAGGCACCTACGTCGTCTGCCACACGTCCAACCCGGGCCGCGCCGATCTGCAGCACCTCAGTGCCGCTGGCGAGCCGATGTATATGAAGGTGGCTGAGCTCGCGTCACGCGCGAACCTCGCGGTGGTGATCGGCGCCACTGCGCCAGAAGAGGCGAGCAAAGTCAGAGCAAGGTTTCCGAAGCTCCCATTCCTTCTCCCCGGCATCGGCCGCCAGGGCGGAGACGTCGAGGCGAGCGTGCGCGCTGCCTACACCGGTGACGCGGCGTCGTGCCTGATCGCGGTGGCGGGCGCCATCATGTACGCGGCAGATCACAAGAAGGAAGCCGCGATGTGGCGCGATCGTATTAGCAAAGCCGCCGAGCATGCTCATCAACGGTAAGTGTCACTGCGGCAACATCGCTTTTACTCTGCAGTGGGATCCCGATCCGACGGAGATCCCGGCGCGCGCGTGCGATTGCACGTTCTGCCAGAAGCATGGCGGTGTGTGGACGTCGAATCCAGGAGGCGTGCTTAGGGTAGTGGTGCGCGATCCGACGCAACGCAGGCCTTACCAGTTCGGCACGCGCACCGCGGACTTCCATATATGTACGCGCTGCGGCGTCGTGCCCGTAGTCACGAGCTACATCGACGGTCACTTGTACGCCGTGGTGAGCGTGAACGCCTTCGATGGCGTGGACCCATCGCTGCTGCGCCGCTCGCCGATGCACTTCGACGGCGAGGGCACCGGTGATCGACTCGCGCGCAGGAAGAGAAACTGGATTTCTGACGTTGAGTTCAGCTGAGCTGCCCTCCGACTGGGTGCGGCGCTGGGCCGATCTCGTCACCGCCGGTCCGGTGCTCGACGTCGCGTCCGGGTCTGGCCGCCACGCTGTGCTCTTTGCGGAACGCGGACTTGAGGTGATCGCGGTCGATCGCGAGCCGCAAATGATCCCGGGGGTACAGTTTGTAAAGGCCGACATCGAAGGTGGTCCATGGCCATTCGCGGGTAAACGATTCGCCGCGATCATCGTTACCAATTACTTGCACCGGCCGCTCTTCACAGTGCTGGAACAATCGCTGGCAGAAAACGCCGTGCTGTTGTATGAAACATTCATGGCCGGAAACGAAAGGTTCGGGCGCCCGTCGAATCCGGCATTCCTGCTGAAGCCGGGGGAGCTTTTGCAGGCGTTCCGGGGCCTTGAGGCAATCGCTTTCGAGCAGGGATATGTAGAAAGGCCGAAACCAGCGATGATTCAGCGGCTTTGCGCGACGCGAGGGCGCGCGGGAACGGTTAGAATCGCGCCCTAGCACGGAGAAGAAACATGATCACCGGTAGCCTGGTCGCAATCGTTACACCCATGCGTGAGGACGGCGCCCTCGACCTCCCGCGCTTCCGGCAATTGATTGACTGGCACGTGGCGGAAGGGACCGACGGCATCGTCGTGGTCGGCACCACGGGCGAGTCTCCGACCGTCAATTTCGACGAGCACAAGGAACTGATCCGCATCGGCGTGCAGCATGCGCGCGGCCGGATCCCGATCATCGCGGGCACGGGCGGTAATTCGACCGCGGAAGCGATCGAGCTCACTGCATCGGCCAAGAAAGCCGGCGCCACGGCTTGCCTCTCTGTCGTCCCTTACTACAACAAGCCGACGCAGGAAGGCATGTATCGCCACTTCCGCAAGATCGCGGAAACGGTCGACCTGCCGCTGCTCCTTTACAACGTGCCCGTGCGCACCGTCGCCGACATGCAGAACGACACGGTGCTCAGGCTCGCCGAGGTGCCGGGCATCATCGGCATCAAGGATGCGACGGCGAATCTCGAGCGCGGCACGGATCTCCTGCGCCGCGCGCCGCGCAACTTCGCGGTCTACAGCGGCGAAGACGCCACGGCGCTGCCACTCATCCTTTGCGGCGGCCACGGTGTGATCTCCGTCACCGCCAACGTGGCACCGAAGCTCATGCACCAGATGTGCGCTGCGGCGCTCGTCGGCGACGTGAAGAAGGCGCGCGAGCTGAACAACCGGCTGCTGCCGCTGCACCAGAAGCTCTTCGTCGAGACGAACCCGGCTCCCGTGAAGTGGGCGATGTCGGAAATGGGCCTAATCGAATACGGGCTGCGCCTGCCGCTCGCGCCGCTCTCCGAAAAGTTCTACCAGACCGTGCGCGAAGCTCTGCACGAGGCCGGCATCGCGCTGCCCGGCCTAAGAGTCGTCGAAGGCAGAGCCTGATGCAGAAGAGGGTTGCGGCTCTCGCGAGCGTGCTTCTGCTCGGTGCCTGTTCGAGCGTGAACGACTGGATGGATAGCTCGAGCAAGAGCGACTACAAGAACGTCAACACGTTGCCGCCGCTCGAGGTGCCGCCGGACCTCACATCGCCGACGCGCGACAACCGCTACAACATCCCGGACAGCGTCACCGCGCAGTCGAGCGCGACGCTCTCGCGCTATGAGCAGGAGCGCAAGGAGCAGAAGCCCGCTGCCATCGGCGGTGCGACGCCCGTCGTGCTGCCGCCCATCGATCGCATGCACGTCGAGCGCGCCGGCGGGCAGCGCTGGCTCGTCGTCGAGGACCAGTCGCCGGAGAAGCTCTGGCCGGTGGTGCGCGACTTCTGGCAGGAAAACGGATTTCTCATCAAGTTCGAGGCACCGGATCTCGGGGTGATGGAGACCGACTGGGCCGAGAGCAAGGCGAAGGTGCCGCAGGGCGGCATCCGCGGGCTCTTCTCCAAGGCGCTCGACCAGATCTATTCGACTTCCGAGCGCGACAAATACCGCACGCGCCTCGATCGCGCTGCCGACGGCAAGTCGACGGAGATCTATGTCAGCCATCGCGGCATGGTCGAGGTCTACACGACCGCGCGCGATCCGCAGTCGAGCGCGCCGGGCGATACGCGCTGGCAGCCGCGCGAACCCGATCCGGAGCTGGAAGCCGAGTTCCTGCGGCGCCTCATGATGCGTCTCGGCGCGCAGGAAGAGAAAGCTCGCACGCTTACGGCCAATGCAATCCCCGCGCAACAGCGCGCCGAGATCCGCAAAGGCCTGAACGGCGAAGAGCTCCTCGAAGTGTTCGAGCCCTTCGATCGCGTCTGGCGCCGTGTGGGCCTTGCGCTCGACCGCGTCGGCTTCACCGTCGAAGACCGCGACCGGCAGAAGGGCATCTATTTCGTGCGCTATGCCGATCCCGAGTCCGACAAGGACGACCGCAGCCTCTTCGCCAAGTGGTTCACGAGCGACCCGAAGGTGAAGGCGCAGCAGTACCGCGTGCAGATCAGCCAGGGCGGCACGACGAGCCAGGTCAACGTCCTCGGCAAAGATGGCGCCGCCGATTCTTCCAAGACCGCGCAGCGCATCCTCACGCTGCTCCACGAGCAGCTGAAGTAATTGCTGCGCTTCGCGTCAATCGCGAGCGGCAGCGACGGGAACTGCCTGGTGGTCCACGTCCCGGATGTCGCGGGCGGCACGCACATCCTGATCGACTGCGGGCTCAACCTCAAGGAAACCGAGCGGCGCCTCGCGCGCCTCGGCCTCGAGCCGAGCGATATCGACGCTGTTCTCGTTACGCATGAGCACGGCGATCATGCCGGCTGCTCGTTCGACTTTGCCGCTTCGCATAACGTGCTCGTCATCCTCACGGCGGGCACGCGCCGCGCGCTGAAGGCGACGGGCAAGGTGCTTGACGGCGTGCGCACGCAACTCGTGCGCGGTGAGCAGAAGTTCGCAGTCGGCGGCATCGAGGTGAGTCCTTTCACCGTGCCGCACGACGCGGCGGAGCCGGTGCAGTACGTTGTCTCCGACGGCGCGGCGAAGCTCGGCGTGCTCACCGACATAGGCACCAGTACGCGTCACGTCGAGCAGTCGCTCTCCGGCCTCGATGCACTGGTGCTCGAGTGCAACTACGACCGCGACATGTTGTGGGCGGGCGGCTACCCGCGCTGGCTGAAGGAGCGCATCGCCGGGCCGTTCGGCCACCTCGACAACCAGCACTCGGCGCGCCTCCTCGCGGCGCTCGACCGTTCGAAGCTGAAGCACGTCATCGGCGCGCACCTCTCAAAGCAGAACAACAAGCCGGAAATCGTCCGTGCCGCACTGGCGGGTGCGCTCAATTGCTCGCAGGAGTGGATCGGCCTCGCGACGCAGGACGGCGGCTTCGACTGGCGCGAGGCTTAGAGTCCTGCGACTGTGCTGGATACGCCGGGGTAGGACGCTTCCCAGATCTCCATGAAGCGCTGGCGCATTGCCAGCGCCTCGACGTCGTCGCCGATGCCCATCGCACCGCGGTAGAAGTTGGCCGACGCGCGCCGTACGTAGTGCTGCGAATCGATGACGAGAAATGCGTCCTGCAGCTCGCGGATGTGCTCGTGCGAGCGGTTGATCTGCACCATGTGCGAGAAGCGCGCGAGGAGGCCCAGGAGGCGAGGGCATTGCCGCAGGATGTGGTCGGTCTCGTGCACCACCATATAGATACGCCGCGTGCGGCTCGCACTCAGGAACTGGTCGAGAAGCGCGATGCGGGCCGAGTCGTTCAACCTGAGCGACGTGCCGTCGGGATCGAAGATGCGCAACTCCCG
>JAFARH010000059.1 GCA_019245555.1 Betaproteobacteria bacterium | reverse complement strand
GGCCGCGCGGCCGCGCGCCGACGAGGAGGGCGACCTGCACATCCTTGAACGCCACCATGGGATCGGACGCCGGCACCATGCCCGCGAGGAGCGGAAAGGCGCAGTCGTCGAGCTCCATCATCACGCCCTTCAGCGCCTTTTGCGCCTTCTCGTCCGGGATCTCCAGCATCTGCAGGATCACCGGCTGATCCTTGCCGAGCATTTCGCCGCTCGCGATTCGGAAGAGGAGCGAATAGCCGATCTGGCCGGCGGCGCCGGTGACGGCGACGCGAACGGGGGCTTTAACCATCGAAGAAGCTCCGAGCAGTGATAGGTGAATGAGAGGGTGGATTTCGATTTTACAGCAGCGGGTTGCTGCGCTGCGACGCTATAATCAAATCGCCCGGTAATCCTCGGGGGGAAAAGGGGCTCGGGCGCAATCTCATGTCCACTGCGGCCGCGAAAAAACCACGTCCGAAGTACCTGAGCCTGTCCGCGCTCTTGTTCGAGATTCGAATGCCGGTGACGGCGTGGGTCTCGGGCATGCATCGCATTTCCGGCGCCTTGCTCGTCTTTCCGCTAGCTGCCTGGCTTCTCTATCTGCTCGACATGAGCCTCTCCTCCGAGCAGGGCTATAACCACGTACGCGACGTCTACTTCAGGCATCCCCTCGTCAAGCTGGGGATGATCTTCTTCATCTGGGCGTACGCGCATCACTTCTGCGCCGGTATCCGGTTCCTGCTGCTCGATATCAACAAGGGCATCGAGAAGGAGTCGGCAAAGACTTGGGCCTACGTGGTGTTCGCGGCCAGCATCCTGATCACGATCTACTTCGGGTGGCGCATATGGTAGTGAACCGCGTCGTCGTCGGCGCGCATTACGGTCTTGGCAACTTCATCGCGCAGCGCGTGACGGCGCTGATCATGGCGGTGTACAGCGTGATCATGCTGGTGGTCGTCATGGGCGGCCGGCCGCTCAGCTACGCAGTGTGGCGCGATCTCTTCACGCAAGGGTGGATGCGCGTGGCGACGCTTCTTTTCGCGATCAGCCTCGCCTGGCACGCGTGGATTGGAATCAAGGAGATCCTGATCGACTACGCGCGGCCCGATAGCCTGCGCTTCGCGCTGCACGTCGTCTTCGCCCTTGTCATCGCTGCTTATCTCGGCTGGACCATCCAGATCCTGTGGCGATAACCGTCCGGAAGTTCGATGCGATCGTGGTCGGGGCCGGCGGCTCCGGGATGCGTGCGGCGCTCGAGCTTTCGCGCAGCGGACTCAAGACGGCGGTGCTCACGAAGGTCTTCCCGACGCGCTCGCATACGGTTGCCGCGCAGGGCGGTATCGCGGCGCCGCTTGCGAACAGCACCGAGGACAACTGGCACTGGCACATGTACGACACCGTCAAGGGCGCCGACTATCTCGGCGACCAGGACGCGATCGAATATATGTGCCGCCGCGCGATCGAGTGCGTGGTGGAGCTCGAGCACATGGGCATGCCGTTCGATCGCCTCGAGAACGGCAAGATCTACCAGCGGCCCTTCGGCGGTCACACGCAGGACTACGGCAGCGCCAAGATGGCGATGCGCGCGTGTGCGGCGGCCGACCGCACGGGGCACGCGATGCTGCACACGCTCTATCAGCAGAACGTGCGGGCGAATACGCAGTTCCTCGTCGAGTGGATGGCGCTCGACCTGATCCGCGATCCGCAGGACGGCGCGGTCGTCGGTGTCACTGCGCTCGAAATGGAGACCGGCGAGCTCTACATCCTGCAGGCGAAGGGCGTTCTGCTTGCCACCGGCGGAGCAGGGCGCATCTACCACGCCACGACGAACGCATTCATCAACACCGGCGACGGACTCGGCATGGCCGCGCGCGCCGGCCTGCCGCTCGAAGACATGGAGTTCTGGCAGTTTCATCCGACCGGCGTAGCAGGGGCGGGCGTCCTCATTACCGAAGGCGTGCGCGGCGAGGGTGGCTATCTCCTGAACAAGAACGGCGAGCGCTTCATGGAGCGCTACGCGCCGAACGCCAAGGACCTGGCGAGCCGCGATGTGGTCTCCAGGGCCATGACGACGGAAATCAAGGAAGGGCGCGGGTGCGGCGAGCACGCCGATTACGTGCTCCTGAAGCTCGACCATCTCGGGCCCGAGGTAATCAATCATCGCCTGCCCGGCATCCGCGAGATCGCGATCAAGTTCGCCAACGCCGACCCGACACGCGAGCCGATTCCGGTGGTGCCCACGGTGCACTACCAGATGGGCGGGATCCCGACCAACTACCTCGGCCAGGTCGTCGCGCCTGAGGGCAACAGCAAGGAAGCGATCGTCCCTGGGCTATATGCAGCCGGCGAATGTTCGTGCGTGTCCGTGCACGGCGCCAATCGGTTGGGAACGAATTCGCTACTCGACCTCCTGGTCTTCGGCAAATCGTCTGGTGAGCAGCTGCTCAAGGACATGAAGTCACAGCCGTCGCCGCACCGCAACCTGCCGAAGGACGCTGGCGAAAACACGCGCGCCCGGATTGCGCGCCTGGACGGCGCGAAGGGCGGCGAACGGGTGGTCGACGTGCTCAACGACCTGCGCCGCACGATGCAAGCGCATTGCGGTGTGTTCCGCTTCGGCGACGATCTCGTCAAAGGCGTGCAGAAGATGCAAGAAATCGCGGCGCGCTCGCAGCGTACTTTCATCGCCGACAAATCGAAAGTCTTCAACACGGCGCGCGTGGAAGCGCTTGAGCTGGAGAACCTAGTTGAGACCGCCGTCTCCACGATGATCTCTGCCGAGGCTCGCAAGGAAAGCCGCGGCGCGCAGGCGCGCGACGATTTCCCGCAGCGCGACGACAAGAACTGGATGAAGCACACGCTTTGGTACAAGGAAGGCAACCGGCTCGACTACAAGCCCGTCCATCTAAAGCCGCTGACGGTACAAACAATGGAGCCCAAGGTCCGCACCTACTAATGAAACTGACCATATACCGTTACGACCCGGACAAGGACGAAGCACCGCGCTATCAAGACTACGACGTCCCGACCGACTCGCACGACCGCATGCTGCTCGATGCGCTGGTCAAGGCGAAAGCGCTGGACGATACGCTGTCGTTCCGCCGCTCCTGCCGCGAGGGCGTCTGCGGGTCCGACGCGATGAACATCAACGGAAAGAATCGCCTTGCTTGCATCACGAAGCTCGCCGATCTTCCCGACCACGTCACGATCCGTCCACTACCCGGCTTGCCGGTGATCCGCGATCTCATCGTGGATATGAC
>JAFARH010000442.1 GCA_019245555.1 Betaproteobacteria bacterium | reverse complement strand
AGGCGCAATCACGCAATGCCCTTCGGCGCGGAAGTGCTCGCCGAGGGCGGCGTGCGCTTTCGCCTGTGGGCGCCGGCGGCGAAGACCGTCGACCTCGTCATCGGCCGCAAGCCGAAGTCGATGCGGCCGCAGGGCGAGGGCTGGTTCGAGCTCGTCGATCGCGATGCCGGCGCCGGCACGCTCTACCAGTTCGGCATCGATGGGAAAGAGCTCGTTCCCGATCCCGCTTCGCGCTTCCAGCCCCAGGACGTTGGCGGACCGAGCGAGGTGATCGATCCCAGCCGTTATCCCTGGAAGAACGTCGGCTGGAAGAGCCGTCCCTGGAACGAGGCGGTGACCTACGAGCTGCACGTGGGCACGTTCACGCCGGAAGGCACGTACGCCGCGGCCGCGCAGAAGCTCCAGCACCTCGCTGACGTCGGCGTTACCGCAGTGGAGCTGATGCCTCTTTCGGACTTCGCCGGCAAGCGCAACTGGGGCTATGACGGTGTGCTGCCCTTCGCGCCCGATAGCGCCTATGGGCGGCCGGAGGATCTCGAAGCCTTCATCGATGCCGCGCACGGCGCGGGCCTCATGGTGTTCCTCGACGTGGTCTACAACCACTTCGGGCCGAAGGGGAACTACCTCGGCTTGTACGCGCCGCAGTTCTTTGACGCACGCGAGCAGACGCCATGGGGCGCCGCGATCAACTTTGCGCAGCCGGTGGTGCGCCAGTACTTCGTCCATAACGTCCTCTACTGGCTCGACGAGTACGGCTTCGACGGGCTGCGCTTCGACGCGGTGCACGCCATCATCGATCGCTCGCCGCGCCATATCCTCGATGAGATTCGTGCGGCGGTGCCCCCGCACAAGCACCTGGTGCTGGAGAACGACGCCAACCAGGCGCGCTTCGTCGGCGACGGCAAGTACAACGCGCAGTGGAACGACGACTCGCACCACGCCTACCACGTCACCGCGACCGGCGAGACAGACGGCTACTACATCGCGTATGCCGATGCGCCGGTGCGGCACCTCGCGCGCTGCCTGGCCGAGGGCTTCTCCTACCAGGGGACAGTCTCGCCCTTCAGCAAGGAGCCGCGCGGTGAGAAATCCAGCCACCTGCCGCCGACGTGCTTCGTCGACTTCCTGCAGAACCACGACCAGATCGGCAACCGCGCGATGGGCGAGCGCCTGATTTCCCTCGCGCACGAACGAAAACTCACGGCGCTGACCGCGATCCAGCTCCTTGCTCCGTCACCACCGCTCATCTTCATGGGCGAGGAATGGGGCTGCCGCCAGCCGTTCCAGTTCTTCTGCGATTTCGATGGCGAGCTGGGCGAGGCGGTGCGCAACGGCCGGCGCGCCGAATTCTCGCGCTTCAAGAGCTTCGTCGGCCAGATTCCCGATCCGCTCGCCGAGAGCACGTTCCGGGCGTCCACGCTCGACTGGTCGAAGGCCGACCAGGTCTGGCTCGCGCATTACAAGAATCTTCTGCATCTGCGGCAGAAGCACGTCGTCCCGCTCAACTGCGGACCGGGCAAGTTCGAGATGTACGGCGAGCGCGCCTTCAAAGTCTCCTGGGGGCGGCTGCATCTCATCGCGAACTGCGCGGACCAGGCGGTCGAAGTGAGCGCGCCGGCAACTGAGCCGCTGTGGACCAATGGCGCTCCCGGCTCGCCCTGGAGCGTCAACTGGTGGCTGAATTCGGGGTCGGGGCCGTAATTATTTCGATCGGCAATGGATGCGCCTCGGCAAAAAATAATTACGGCCCTGACCCCGAATTCGGAGGTGGCAGAGAGCTATCTCGACGTCTGGGGACGCGAGAAGCACATCGACCCCGTGACGCGCGAGGCGCTGACGCGCGCGCTCGGGCCGCTGCGCAGACCCGCGCGGTTCAAGCTAGAGGCCGGTCGCTGCTACGAGCCGGAGCTGCTTGCGCAAGGCGGACGCGTCTGGGGCTTCATGGTGCAGCTCTACGGCCTGCGCTCGAAGCGCAACTGGGGCATCGGCGACTTCGGCGATCTGCGCA
This sequence comes from Betaproteobacteria bacterium, assembly GCA_019245555.1. Taxonomy (GTDB): domain Bacteria; phylum Pseudomonadota; class Gammaproteobacteria; order Burkholderiales; family SG8-39; genus SCGC-AG-212-J23. The sequence goes on along the minus strand of JAFARH010000442.1, from coordinate 1,909 downwards.
AGCTGATCGAGTTCGCCGCGTCTCGCGGCGCGGCGGTCGTCGGCGTGAACCCCCTGCACGCGACCCAAGGCAGCCCCTACAGCCCGTCGAGCCGCCTCGCATTGAATTTCCTCTACCTGGACGTCGAGGCGCTTCCCGAGTACGCGCACAGCACTGCCGCGCAACGATTGGTGAAGACCAAGGCCTTCCAGCGCAAGCTCGAGCAGCTGAGGAGGGCGCCGCTCGTCGATTACGCCGGCGTCACGGTGCTCAAGCAGAACGTGCTGCGCCTCATCTTCCGCGATGTACGCCCCAAGGTCCGCTCGCCGAGCACATTTGCAATGTTCGAGGCGCTGCGCGAAAAGCTCGGCGGCGGCTGGGAGCGCTGGCCAGCTACATATCGCGATCCGCGCTCGCGCGCGGTGCGCAAGTTCAAAAGGGCCGCCGCCTTCCACGAGTGGGTGCAGCAAGCCGCTCGTGCGCAGCTCGATGCAGCACAGCGCCGGGCGCACGACCTAGGGATGCCGATCGGTCTTTACGTCGATCTCGCACTGGGCGCCGACCGCGGCGGCGCGGAGGTGTGGGCGGATCCGGAGTCCTACGCGCTCGATGCGACCTGCGGCGCGCCGCCCGATGAGTTCAATCCGCGTGGACAGGACTGGGGCCTGCCGCCGTATTCGCCTCGCGCCTTGCGCGCATCCGGCTACCGCGCTTTCGTCGAGCTCCTGCGCGCGAACATGCCGGAGGGTGGGGCGCTGCGCATCGATCACGTCATGGCGCTCTCGCGCCTTTACTGGATCCCGCGCGGTGCCAAGGCGGATGCCGGCGGTTATGTACATTACCCGGTTGACGATCTCCTCGCGGTACTCGCCGCCGAGAGTCGCGCTCGCAAATGCCTGGTCATCGGCGAAGACCTCGGCACCGTCTCGGCGGATCTGCGCACAAAGCTGAATACGGCGGGCGTGCTGTCCTATCGCCCCCTATTGTTTGAGAAGCAGGCGAACGGCGACATGGCGCCGCCGGAGGCCTATCCGCGCGACGCGCTCGTCTGCGTCAGCACGCACGACCTGCCGACATGGCGCGGCTATTGGGCGGAGCATGACCTCGATCTGCGCGACCGCCTTGGCCTGACTGTGGACGCGAAGAAGGAGCGGCAGCTCCGCCGCGACGACATCAAGAAACTGGAGCGCGTCGGCCTCACGCCGAAGCCGGCGTCTGCGCACGCCTATATAGCGCGCACGCCTTGCAAGCTGGCGCTGATTCAGCCCGAGGACATGTTGGAAGTGATCGAGCAGGCAAACCTCCCGGGCACGGTCGATCAGCATCCCAACTGGCGGCGCAAGCTGCCGCTCGCGCTCGAAGCGTGGTGGAGCGATCCGCATGTGCGCGAGACCACCCAGGCCATGGCCGAGCGCTCCGTGGGATTAACTGCGGGGCGCGGCCGGCCGCAGCGCGTGCCGGACGCGACCTATCGGCTTCAGTTCCACGCGAAATTCCGCTTTGCGGATGCGATCAAGCTGGTCCCGTACCTCGCGAAGCTGGGCATCAGCCATCTCTACGCGTCGCCTTTCCTGAAGGCGCGCGCCGGCAGCACGCACGGCTACGACGTCGTCGATCACAACGCCGTCAATCCGGAAATCGGCACCGAGAAAGAGCTGCACACGCTGATCGAGACGCTGAAGCGCCACGGCATGGGCCTCGTGCCCGATCTGGTGCCGAATCACATGGGCGTGCTGCATGCCGACAACGCATGGTGGCTCGACGTGCTCGAGAACGGCCGCGAGTCGCCGTACGCGCGGTTTTTCGACATCGACTGGAGCCGCGGAAAGCTGCTGCTCCCGGTGCTCGGCAAGCATTACGGCGAGGCGCTGGAAGCACGCGAGCTCAAGGTCGAGAAGAAAGCGGGGGGGTGGAGCGTGCGCTATTTCGA
>JAFARH010000272.1 GCA_019245555.1 Betaproteobacteria bacterium | reverse complement strand
ATGTTGTCGACGTATTCCTTGCGCAGCGCATCGAACTTCGGCAGCCACTGCGGATCGTATTTCTCGACCAGCCGGCGCTGCGATGCATGCTTCGCCGCGCGGTCCTCGATCAGCGCCGGAACGCCGTAGGCATGCACCGCCGCATAGTTCCAGGTCGGCACCCGCTCCTTCTCCAGGTACCAGCGTGGAGACACGTATGCATGCGCCCCATGGAAGATGACCAGCACCTCTTCGTCGAAGAACTCCTTCCACTGCGGGTTGTTCTTCGCCATGTGCATGTCGATGACGACCTGATCTTCCTTCTCGGAAACCACGACGGGAAGGTGCGAGGCCAGCAGGTTGCCGCCCGCCCCGGTGACGAGGATTGGGAAGTTGTTCGCGCGCATGAACTCGACGAGCTCGGCGCGATCCTCGACGCGGTTGTAGGGCGGCGAGTACACGGCTAGTCGACGAGCGCGATCGCCTGCGCGGCGATGCCTTCCAGGCGCCCGGCGAAGCCCAGGCCCTCGGTCGTGGTCGCCTTGATGTTGATGGCGGCGGGCTGCACGCCCAGGTCCTCGGCGATGTTGCCGATCATGCGCGGCACGTGCGGCATCATGCGCGGCTCCTGCGCGATGATGGTCGCGTCGACGTTGACGACCTTGAGGCCGAGCCCCTTCAGCTTCTTCGCGGTGTCGCGCAGGAGCATGCGGCTGTCGATGCCGCTGTAGCCCGGATCGGAGTCGGGGTAGTGCTGCCCGATGTCGCCGAGGCCGGCGGCGCCGAGAAGCGCATCGCAGATCGCGTGCAGCAGTACGTCGGCATCCGAGTGCCCCTCGAGCCCCTTGTAGTGGGGAATGTCGACGCCGCCGATGACGAGCCTGCGCCCGGCGACGAGCTTGTGGACGTCGAAGCCCTGTCCGATTCTCATCGGCGTCTCGCGAGGATCGTTTCGGCTATGGCCACGTCCTCAGGATACGTCACCTTGAGGTTCTCGCGGCTGCCGGCGACGAGCCGCGGCTTGAGCCCGAGGCTTTCCACCGCCGCCGCTTCGTCGGTGACGCTTCCGCGCGCCTGGCGTAGCGCATCGGCGAGCAGCCCGGCCCGGAACAGTTGGGGCGTCTGCGCGAGCCAGAGCTGTGTCCGGTCCTCGGTCGCCGCGATGCGCATGAAGCCGCCCTCGTCCTTCTGCGCGCGCTTCACCGTATCGGCCGCCGGGACGGCGAGGATTGCGCCAACGGGTTCCGATTCTGATTCTTTCAATAACGACTGCAGGTCAGCCTTCGGCAGGCAAGGCCGCGCGGCATCGTGCACGAGCAGCCAGTCGTCGGGATTGATCAGGCTGTGCATGGCGACGATGCCGTTGAAGACGGAGTCTCGCCGGGTTTCGCCGCCGCAGTAGAGCGGCTCGAGCTTGGCGCCGAAGGCGCTCCAGTCGTGCGTCGCGAACGTCTTGTCGTCCGGCGCCAGGACGACGAAGACGGATTCCACCGGCGGCACGCAAACTGCACGAACGGCGTGCCACAGCATGGGGCGGCCGGCGAGCGCGAGATATTGCTTCGGCGCCTGGCCGGCCATCCGCGACCCGCTTCCGGCGGCTGGAATGAGTGCATAGTAGGACACGGTAAGCACTTATAATTGCACGCTTTTTGAGTTGATGCACCGCGACCCGCTGCCGACGAAGAAGCGGATCACCGGACTGGCTGGTTCGGGGGACGCGCTCGCCCTGTCGCGGCTCGCGGAGCGCGAGAAGCCGCTCGCGGTCGTGACCGCCACCGCGCAGGACGCGCAGCGGCTGATCGAAGAGATCGCCTGGTTCTCGCCGTCGCTGCGGGTCTGCCAGCTCCCCGACTGGGAAACGCTCCCGTACGACCAGTTCTCGCCGCACCACGACCTGGTCTCGGAGCGCCTCGCGACGCTCTATCGCATCCAGCGCGGCGATTTCGACGTCGCCATCGTCGCGGCGCCCACGGCGCTCGTGCGGCTCTGCCCGCCCGCGTACGTCGCCGGCCGGTCGTTCTTCATCTCGGCCGGCGAGAAGATCGAGATCGAGAAGCTCAAGATGCAGCTCGCCACCGCGGGCTACCAGGCCGTGACGCAGGTGGTC
>JAFARH010000109.1 GCA_019245555.1 Betaproteobacteria bacterium | reverse complement strand
AACCATGAGTTCGATAAGGGTCCCGCCGAGCTCCTTCGCCAGAGCCGGCGCGCGCGCTTCCGCTTCCTCGCCGCCAATGTCATCGACAAGGCGACGCTTCGTCCGCTCTTTCCTGCCTACGCGCTGCGCACTTTCGCCGGCCAGCGGATCGCCGTGATCGGCATGACGCTCGCCGCGACGCCGTCGCTCGTCACGCCTTCCGGCGTCGCCGGCCTCGAGTTCAGAGACGAAGCCGACACGGTCAATGCACTCCTGCCAGAGATCCGGCGCAGGAAGGCCGCCGCCGTCGTCCTCCTCATTCACCAAGGCGGCGAGGCCGAGGGAGGCGCCAACGCCTGCGGCAATTTCATGGGGCCACTGGCCGATATCGTGAAACGCCTCGCCGACGACGTGACGCTCGTCGTCTCCGGACATACGCATCGCGCCTACGTCTGCGAGCTTCCTAACAGTGTCGGCCGGCCCGTGCTGGTGACGAGCGCCGCGGCCTATGGCCGCATCGTCACGCGCATCGACCTCACGATCGAGACAACAGCGCGCAAGGTGATCGGCGTGCGGGCCGAGAACCTGCTCGTCTCACGCACGGGCGAGGCCGCCCCGGAGATTGCGCGCCTGACGAGCGCCTACAACGCCCGTGCGGCGAAGACCGGCAGCCGCGTAGTCGGCACGATCGCCGCCGACTTCACGCGCGTGCTCTCGGCCTCGGGCGAGTCGAGCCTCGGACGCCTCGTCGCCGATGCACAGCTCGCTGCGACGCGCGCGGCCGGCAAAGGCGGCGCCGTGGTCGCCTTCATGAATGGCTCGGGAATCCGCACCGACCTCCTTTACGGGTCGAGCGGCGGCGTCGTGACCTACGCGGATGCATTCGCGGTGCAGCCCTTCGGCAATAACCTGGTGGTGAAGACCATGACCGGCGAGCAGATCTATGCGCTCCTCGAGGAGCCGTGGAAATCGGCCCGTCCGAGGTTGCTGCAGGTCTCGGCTGGCTTTTCCTATATGTACCGCGCCTCGCCTGCGCGCGGCGAAGTCCACGTATGCCCGGGCTCGGCCACGCTCGGCGGCGTGCCGCTTGAACAGGATGCCCGCTACCGCGTGGCGATGAATTCCTTCCTCGCGAGCGGTGGCGACGGCTTCAGCGAGTTCGCGCGCGGCACCGATGCGCTCGGCGGCGACATCGACGTCGACGCGCTTGCCTCCTACCTCGGCGCGCACGGTGCGGTTGCGCCGGATACGCGCGAGCGCATCTTGCAGGTCGCGTCCTGCGACGCGCGCTGAAGGTTCGCTACAATCGCCGCCATGCAGGCGACCACTTCCCCGATCGCCCATATCCAGCGCGCCATCGGCCGCCACCTGTCGCACGCCCGCAAAGCGTTGCTCGATGAGAAGCTCGACGACGACTCGGTGCACAACGCCCGCAAGAGCCTCAAGCGGGCGCGAAGCGGGCTGCGGCTCCTGCGCCCGCTCGACGAGAAGAATTATCAGCGCGGCAACATGCGTTTGCGCAACGTAGGCCGGCGCCTTTCCGGGGTGCGCGACCACAGGGTGCTGCTTGCGCGGATCGCCGAGCTCCTCGCCGACGAGGACAAGCCCGCGCGCCGCAAGCTCCTGCTCGCGCTGCGCAAGGACCTCTACAACACGCGGCGCCGCGACTGGCGCGCGCTGCGCTCGCATGATGCGCTCGAGCGGATCGCCGAGACGCTCGGCGAAGTGGCACGCGACGTGCGGCGCTGGCGCCTGCCGCCGGAATCGAACGGCGCGACCGAGCTCGCCGTGGAAATCCTCTACCGCAAGGGGCGCAAGGCGCTCGCGCGCTCGAGGAAGAAGCCGACCAATGAGCACCTGCACGAGGCGCGCAAGCAGGCGAAGCATCTGGCGCATGCGCTCGAGATGCTCGGCAACGGCGCCACCCCCAAGAAAACGAAGAAAGTGCTCTCGCGCGCCGAAGACCTCGGCGACTGGCTGGGCGACGACCACGACCTTGCGGTCGTCGAGTCGCGATTCATCGCATTGCCTCAGGCCGACGAAAAGCCGAAGCGCAAGCTCCGCGCAACGCTCGAGAAGCGGCGTGGTCGCCTGCAGAGGAAGGCGCTCAAGACAGCGGACAAGCTATTCCGCAAGAAAACGAGAAAAATGCTCGCGCGCGCGGCTGAGCGAGCGTCGGTCAGCGCGCCGGCTGACTGAACCGTTTCATTGCGGCGCGCAACCGGCGCTCCGCCTCCTTCGGGCCCTGCGGGCGTCCCGGCTTGAAGCGGCGGCCCTGCATCGCGTTGTAGGAGACGAAGAAGTGATCGATCTCCTTGAGCTGTTCGGCATCAAGGTCGCTCATCTTGCGCACCGCGGGCTTGTTGACGTTGGTCTCCGGCACGGCGAGCAAGCGGTCGTTGCGGATCGTCTTGCGCTTCTCGGTCTGCGTGCCGGTCAGCACGCCGATGAGGCGTACCTGCAAGACACAGCCGGGGAACGTCGGCTCCTCCAAGAGCACCATCACGTCGAGCGCATCGCCGTCGTCCGCGCGCGTGCGCGGAATCGAGCCGAAATCAAACGGGAACGCGTGTCCTTCGGGCAGGATGCGCGAGAGCTTGAGAACTCCAAGCTTCTCGTCGACTTTATATTTGTTACGGCTGCCGCGCGGCGTATCGATGACCACGTTGACGAGTCCTGATTGCTCGTCGCGCGGCCGCAGTTCTAGGAAAGGCGCCATGGCGAGTAGTAGCTGCAAGCAACGTACCGATGGACGACCCGGCATGGCCATTGCGACGACCCAACTATGGGAGATCTATCGGCGTCGTCGCAGTCTTCGTCTCTGCGCGCACTCCACGCGTTCGCCCGCCGCCATGGAATCGAGGATGAGGTGGTCGTAGCGGTCTTCGAGCGCGAATTCAAGCGCCTGGATGACCGCGCGCGCGTACACCGCTACGTGCCGCTGCTTGCCGAGAAGCACACCCGTGAGGTGCTGATCGCTATCCCACGTCCGGGCTAGTACACCGCCGGCACGTACATGTCCTGCGGGATCGGGCCGCGGCTGTAGGCAGGGTTGTGCACGCGGTCGGGGAGCTTCACAGGCTGGCGCGGCACTTCCGTGTACTGGATCTGGGAGAGCAGGTGCGCGACGCAGTTGAGCCGCGCTGCCTTCTTATCGTCGGCCTGCACCACCCACCACCGCGCCTCGGGGATATGGGTGCGCTCGAGCATGGCTTCCTTCGCCTTGGTATAGGCCTCCCACAAGCGGCGCGATTCGAGGTCCATCGGCGAGAGCTTCCACTGCTTCATCGGGTCGCGCATGCGCATCTGGAAGCGCAGATGCTGCTCGTCATCCGAGATGGAGAACCAGTACTTGAGGAGCACGATGCCCGAGCGCACCAGCATCCGTTCCAGCTCCGGCACGCTCTTGAAGAAATCCTCGTACTCCTCCTGCGTGCAGAAGCCCATCACGCGCTCGACGCCGGCGCGGTTGTACCAGCTGCGGTCGAACAGCACGATCTCGCCGCCGGCGGGCAGATGCTCAAGGTAGCGCTGGAAGTACCACTGCGACTGCTCGCGCGGGCTCGGCGCCGGTAGCGCGGAGACCCGGCACACGCGCGGGTTCAGGCGCTGCGTGATGCGCTTGATCACGCCCCCTTTGCCGGCGGCATCGCGGCCCTCGAAGATGACCACGAGCTTCAGCTTCTTGTGCACCACCCAGTCCTGCAGCTTGACGAGCTCGCCCTGCAGGCGGAAGAGCTCGCGGAAGTAGACCTTGCGGTCCATGCCGGGGGTTGGCCGGCGCTTCTGCGGCTGCTCCTCGAAATCGCCGAGCAGACGCTCGAGGCGCTCGTCGTCGATCTCCATCTCGAGCTCTTCGTCGTAGGTGTCCACCATCTCGCGCTGTACGCGCTTGGCGACCGCCTCCCGGTCCCTCGCTCCCTTCCCCTTGTCCTCTCCCATGGCGGCGAATTATGCGGTACGTATCTGTATTTAGACTGTCGAAATCCGCCTGGCCCGGACGTCATTGTCGTGAGCGCGCAGCTCGCGCGCGACGACTGAAAGGAGACCGATATGCAATACCTGCTGCTGATCTATGGGAACGAGAACGCCATGCTGAACGCGCCCAAGGAGGTTTCGAACCAGACGCTCGCCGCCTATGGCGCCTACACCGAAGCGATCAAGAAGTCCGGCGTCTGGGTGGCCAGCAACCGCCTGCGCCCGACCTCCGAGGCCACCACGGTGCGCAATCCGAACGGCAAGAAAAACGTGATCAACGGTCCCTTTGCCGAGACCAAGGAGCAGCTCGCTGGTTTCTATCTCATCGACGTGCCAGACATCGACGCAGCCCTTTCGTGGGCGGCGCGCTGCCCCGGCGCCGCGCACGGCTCGATCGAGGTGCGCCCCATCTGGACGATGTAAGGCAAGCCGCGGAGGCAGTCGCGCGGCGCAGCTACGGCAAGCTGGTGGCCGTGCTCGCCTCACGCACGCGCGACGTTGCTGGCGCCGAGGACGCGCTCGCCGAAGCCTTCGCC
>JAFARH010000073.1 GCA_019245555.1 Betaproteobacteria bacterium | reverse complement strand
CCTCGACCTCGTCATCTGCATCACCGAGGGCATTCCGGTGCGCGACATGGTGCGCACGAAATACAAAATGAGGGGCAAGCGGACCCTCCTCGTCGGGCCGAACTGTCCCGGCGTCATAACGCCGGACGAGATCAAGATCGGCATCATGCCGGGACACATCCACAAGAGGGGCCCAATCGGCGTCGTCTCGCGCTCGGGCACGCTCACTTATGAAGCGGTCGGGCAGCTCACCGAGCTCGGCCTCGGCCAGTCGAGCTGCGTCGGCATCGGCGGCGATCCGGTCAACGGACTGAAGCACATCGACGTTCTCAAGATGTTCAACGACGATCCGAAGACCGAAGCGGTGATCATGGTGGGCGAAATCGGCGGCAGCGATGAGGAAAATGCTGCGCGCTGGGTCAAGGCAAACATGAAAAAGCCGGTCGTCGGCTTCATCGCCGGCGTTACGGCGCCGCCCGGCAAGCGCATGGGGCATGCCGGCGCGATCATTTCAGGGGGCAAGGGGACTGCCCAGGAGAAGCTGGCCGTGATGGAGGAGTGCGGGATCAAGACCACCCGCAACCCGGCCGAGATGGGCAGGACACTCAAATCCGTACTGAAGAAGTAGCGCGCTACCCGCTTCTCGCGACGCTGCCCTACGCGGCGACGATCTTCCTATCGTCGTTCCTGCTGTTCCTGGTGCAGCCGATCATCGCCAAGCAGATCCTGCCGTGGTTCGGCGGCTCCGCAGGCGTGTGGACCACGTGCCTCGTCTTTTTCCAGAGCGTGCTGCTCGCGGGCTATGCGTACGCGGACTGGACCACGCGTCTCGGGCCGCGCCGGCAGGCATACCTGCACGTCGCGATCCTTGCAGTCTCGCTCGCCTGTCTCCCGATCATCGCTTCGAGCGGCTGGAAGCCGCAGGGGAATGAAGAGCCGATCGCGCGCATCCTGCTCCTTCTTTGCGCGACGATCGGTTTGCCGTACTTTCTGCTTTCCACCACGACGCCGCTTCTGCAGGCGTGGTATTGGCGGCGTTTCCAGAGCGCGGTGCCTTACCGGCTGTTCGCGCTCTCGAATTTCGCTTCGCTCCTCGCGCTCCTCGGCTTTCCGCTCCTCTTCGAGCCCTCGTTCGACCTGAAGCAGCTCGGCTGGGGCTGGTCGTTCGTCTATGGCGGCTTCGCCGTCCTGTGCGGTGCGGTCGGACTGATGTCCGCCAATGGAGCCGACAGCCGCGGGCCTGCCGCGCCGCGTGCGTCGCCGCCGGCGCTCGACCACCAGTTGCTGTGGCTCGGCCTCGCCGCGATGGGCTCGGTCATGCTGCTCGCGGTGACGAACCACATCACGCAGAACATCTCGAGCGTGCCCTTCCTCTGGGTGTTGCCGCTCGCGCTCTACCTCATCACCTTCATCCTGGCGTTCGACCATCCACGCTGGTACGTGCGGCCGCTCTTCGTCGTCGCGCTGCTCATACTGGTGCCGGCGATGGCGTACTACGTGCCTTCGCTCGACCTGCGCGTCGCGGCACCGCTCTACCTCATCGGGCTCTTCGTCACCTGCATGTTCTGCCACGGCGAGCTCGCGCACTCGAAGCCCGATCCGGCGCATCTCACGCGCTTCTACCTGATGATCTCCCTCGGCGGCGCGCTCGGTGCGGTGCTGGTGGCAATCGTGGCGCCGCTCGTGCTGCCGGGATACTTCGAGCTCGGCGTCACGCTCCTCGTGCTGGCGGTGATCGTCGCCATGCGCTTGAAGCAGGTTGCGCTCTGGGTCGGCATCGCGGTGGCTGTGGCGACGAGCGTCCTCGTCGTGCAGGGCATGTACGGTTACACGCTGGGCATGCGCGTCATGGAGCGCGACTTCTATGGCGTCGTGCGTACCGGGGATCATATGGAGCCGGTGCCGTACCGCACGATGTACCACGGCGGCATCATGCACGGCGGGCAGTTGCTTGGCGATTCGTTCCGCAACACGCCGGCGGACTACTTCAGCCCGAACTCGGGCTACGGTCGCGTCTTTACTTCGCTCCGCGAGATGGACAAGCGCCGCAAGCTCTCAGTCGGTGTCATCGGCCTCGGCGCCGGCGTGCTCGCCGCCTGGATGAAGCCGGGCGACCAGCTCGTCTTCTACGAGATCAGCCCGCGGGTCGTCGACATCGCCAAGCGCGAATTTACCTATCTTGCCGACACCGCGGCGCGCACCGAGGTCGTGCTGGGCGACGGACGGCTCTCGCTCGAGCGCGAGCCGCCGCGCGGCTACGACGTGCTCGGCATCGATGCTTTCTCGGGCGATTCGATCCCGATGCACCTCATCACGCGCGAGGCGATGGCGCTCTATGTGAAGCACCTGAAACCCGACGGCGTGATCGTTTTCCAGGCGACCAATCGCTATGTCGACCTTCTGCCGGTGGTAAAGCGCCTCGCTTCCGAATTCGGCATGGAGGCCGTGAACATCTCCGACAGCCCAGACGCGATGGAAGGCCCCGAGTATTGGTACTCGGCGACCGACCAGGTGATCGTGACGCGGAACAGGAAGCTCTTGGATTGGCCGCGCATCGACGACGCATCGGAGGAGATCGAGGATCGTGCGAACCTGCCGACGTTTACGGACGCGCATCACAATCTCCTGCGCATCCTTAAGTAATAAGCTTACGTAATGCGTGCGTTCAAGCAGGTCGACGCTTTCAGCGACAAGCCGTTCCGCGGCAACCCTGTAGCCGTAGTGCTCGACGGCAAAGGCCTCGATACTGCCCAGATGCAGCATATTGCGCGCTGGACGAATCTCTCCGAGACGACGTTCTTCCTGCCGAGCAAAGCCGCCGACTATCACCTGCGCATCTTCAGTCCGACGCACGAGCTGCCCTTCGCGGGGCATCCCACGATCGGCAGCGCGCACGCCGCGCTGGAAGCCGGGATCGCAAAGGGAAAGAAGATCAAGATGGAATGCGGCGCCGGTGTGCTCGATCTTTCGGTCGACGACGGCGTGATCTACGTGCGCTCGCCGGCGGTGAAGGTTTCGGCTGCGCCAGACGTTCCGAAAGAGATCGGCATCCAGCTCGCTTCCGGAGCGCCGCTGTTGCGCAACGACGTGGGGCCCGTATGGCTCACCGGCGAGGTGAAGGATGCAGCGACGCTCGGCTCGTTCAAGCCGGACATGACTGCGCTCGCCAAGTGGTCCATCTCACTCCACGCGACCGGGGTCACGGTGTTTGCGCCATCCGGCGAGCGCGACTGCGCGTTCCACGTGCGCTCCTTCGCGCCGGCGCACGCTATCCCGGAAGACCCGGTCTGCGGCAGCGGCAATATCTGCGTCGCAGCCTATTTGCGCCACCTGAAAAGGGCGCCGGTGTCCTACGTCGCGCGGCAGGGCATGCAAATGGGCCGCGATGGGCGCGTGCACATGAAAGTAAGTTCGGACGCGATCGGGCTCGGCGGTCGCGCCGTCACTTCCATCGAGGGTTCGATCGCTACGTAGCGGCGGGAGCCGCGGGTGCTGCGTCGACGACGCGCACGAGCGCGACCGTGACGTTATCGCGCGCCTTCTTGTCCAGCGCCGCCTTCAGGAGCGCCTCGGCCGAGGCCTTGAGGTCCGGCGTGATGAGCGAGGCCATCTCTTCCTCGGTAACCGTCTCGTACAGGCCGTCGCAGCACAGGAGGTAGACGTTTCCCGGCCGCACCGGCTCCGTGAGTACGTTCGGCACGATGTCGGAGAAGTTCGTGCGTCCGCCGAAGCATTGCAGGAGGCGCGTGTTGCGCGGCTTGCCGCTGCCGAGTTTCCAGCCGGGCTCTCCCATCACATCGTCGGTGCTGAGCTGCATCAGGCCCTTCTCGCCGACCTTGTAGGCGCGGCTGTCGCCCACGTTGAAGATGACTAGGCTGCGCTCATGCGCAGCCAGACCGACGGTCGTCGAGCCCATGCCGGCGAGTTCCGGGTGCTCGCGCACATGCGCCGAGAGCTCGGCGTTGACCGCGCGCACGGAAGTGTCGATGCCTTTCGTGCCGAGCGCCACGATGCGGCGCGCGAGACCCTTCGCGACCAGGAGGCTCGCCTTCTCGCCGTCGTTATGCCCGCCCATGCCGTCGCACACCACGCAGGCGAAGGGCAGGTCGAGCTCCTGCTCGAAAGGCCGCGCCTCCTGCATCGTCTCCTGGGACGACCAGAAGCCCACCACGAGGCAATCCTCGTTCGTCTCTTTTTCCGTGCCGCGGTGGGTGATCCCGGCGCCTTCGATTCGGAAGCTCATCTGACGCTCATCTGTCCAGTGTGAATGTTAGCGTTCATGGGCCGGTCAGGGCGAGGTCCGGTTCGCCGCAGTGCTTGAGGATTTCGGCGCGCACCCGGTCGCGCAGCCGTACCGCCGCGTTCCAGTCGCTACCTTCGGGCACCACCGGCGCGCTCATGGTCACCGAGACCGGGGCGCGCCGCAGGTACCAGGTGCCGTCGCGCAGCACCGAGCGCACGCCGCGCAAGGCCACCGGCACGACCGGGATCTGCGCCTGCGCCGCGGTCTGGAAAGCCCCGGTGCGGAAGGGCATCAGTCCCGTGGCCCTCTGCATCGTCCCCTCCGGGAAGACGATGAGGGTGGTGCCTTCGCGCGCCGTGGCGGCGAGCTCGTCTGCGTGCTCGGCGCTTTTTTGCACGTCGAAACGCTCGACGAACTGCGCACCGAGGCCGCCGAGGAAGACGCGGGTGATGAAGCTGTCCTTGAGCTCGCGCTTGGCGACGAATGCGCTCTTCTCCCAGGGAAGGATGGCGAGAAGCACTGCGCCGTCGAGGTAGCTCGTGTGGTTTGATGCCACGACGTACGGACCCTGTCGCGGCAGGTTCTCGAGTCCCCGCACCGCCACCGGAATGGCGCAAAGGCGCAGGAACCAGCGCGCGACGAGCTGGCCGAACTGCCAGGTCCTACGCCCGGGGGCGAGCGCGGCGACGAGGAACAGCGCCAAGAAAAGCACGCCGAAGAGGAGCCACGCCCAGACCGCAAACAGCATGCCGCGGGCGACGCGCCAGGCGCGGCGCGCCTGCGGCAGGACGCCTGCGGCGACGAGGCGCAGGAACTGCAGCCAGACGGCCTGCGGCTTCACCGCAGACGGGCCGCGCTCGTAGTATTCGCGCGCAGCAACGCGCCGGATTTTTCCGCTCGAAGTCTTCGGCACCGTGTGTGGCGGCGCGAGGACGATGTCGTCCACCGGCGCGCCGATGAGTCCGATGGCGAGCTCGTTGATCTTGGTCTTCAGCTCCTGATGTCGCGCGGCATCGCGCTCCCGCGTTTCGGCGAGCACGACGACTCGCTCGGTGCCGCCCGCCGGATCCGGCGAGCCGAACACCGCGACGCAACCGCGCCGGATGCCGGCGAGATCGCCGACCGATTCCTCGAGCTCGTACGGGCTGATGTTGCGGCCGCCGCGGATGAT
>JAFARH010000055.1 GCA_019245555.1 Betaproteobacteria bacterium | reverse complement strand
ATCGGGATCTCGCCGCGATTCAGGCGCGCAATCTTGTTCTCGTCGACGTCGAGGCAGAAGACGTTATTGCCCGCGTCGGCAAGGCAGGCGCCCGTGACGAGGCCGACGTATCCAGTTCCGATGACGGTGACGTTCATGGCGTGAGCTCAAATTCCTCAGTTCGGCGTGGCGGATAAGTCTCCCAGCCGCCGCAGCCGGGGCAGCGCCAATAGAACTGGCGCGCCTTGAAGCCGCAAGTTTCGCAGCGATAACGGGCAAGCCGGCGGACGTGCCCGTGGACGAGATTACGAACGAGCTCGAGATCACGGCGCTTGTCGGGTGTGGGTGCGGCGATCACCTGCGCCTCGAGCCAGCGGTCGAGGCCGAGGAGCGTCGGATTCCTCCGCAACTCGTCGCGCATCAGCTTGTAGGCCTCCTCGTGGCCCTTTGCCTCCAGCGTCTGCTGGAAGACGATATCCAGCAGGTCGAGCGACGGATAACGCTCCAGGTAGTCGGCGAGCAGACGCAGCCCATCCTCTGCGCGACCTGCGTGGCGGTAGGCCTCGTAAAGACGCGGCGCTGCGAGCGCGAGATACGCCGGATTCTGCGACTCGATGCGTTTCCAGTGTTCGATCGCCGGATCGAGACGGCCAGCGGCCTGCTCGAGATCGCCGAGTTGCAGGCTGGCGCGCACGCACTTGCGATTGGCCTCCAGCGCGGCGGCGAGGTGCTTGCGCGCAGCATCGGGCCGCGATTGCGCCGCTTCCGACGCGGCAAGCTCGCAGTAGTACTGCGCGAGCTCCCGCGGGTCCGCGTCGAGCTCCCGCTGCATGTCGATCGCGCGGTTCCAATCCTTTTCCTGCTCGTAGATCTCGAGCAGGTGGGTCCGCGCGGCTGCAGCCTGTGGGCTTTTCTCCAGCTTCTTGAATACCTCTTCGGCGCGGTCCAGGATGCCCGCCTTCAGGTAATCCTGTCCTAACTCCGCAAGCGCGATCACGCGCTGGTCATCGGCGAGGTCGGCGCGCTCAAGCAGATTCTGGTGCATGCGGATGGCGCGGTCGTACTCGCCGCGCCGGCGGAAGAGGCTGCCGAGCGCGAAGTGGAGCTCGATCGTCTCGGGATCGACCTTGACGACTTCAATGAACGCCTCGATCGCCTTGTCGGGCTGCTCGTTCAGGAGGAAGTTGAGCCCTTTGAAGTAGGAGCGCGGCAGCGAGCGCGACTCCTGCACCACCTGCCGGATGTCGATGCGCGCGGCGAACCAGCCCAGCGCGAAAAAGAGCGCGAAGCCGATCAGCCACCACAGCTGCACCGTTTCCAGGTCGAACATCTAGAGCTCGGGAACCGGCGGACGCCCCGGCTCCTCCGGCGGGATGCGCTTGCGCAGGATGGCGATCTCGCGGCGGCTCCGAAGGAGCGGCAACACGAGTGCCAGAACCCCAAAGAGCGCGCCGGCGGCGAAAAAGACGAAGAGGACCACGATCAGCGGCGCCTGCCAGACGAGGTCGAAATAGAAGTGCAGCGTTACGGGATCTGCATTCTTCGCGGCGAATGCAACCAGCAGCACGAAGACGATGAGGCGGATCGCCCAGGTGACGATGCGCACCCGGGTTCCTACCTAGCCGGCTGCGAAGCCCGCTCCTGTGGTGAAGCGGAGGCGTCGCCTTCCGTGCCGTCGACGCGCTCGCGCAGCTCCTTGCCGGCCTTGAAGTGCGGCACGTACTTCTCCGGCACGTGCACCTTCTCGCCCGACTTCGGATTGCGGCCCGTGCGCGGCGGCCGGTAGTTGAGCCCGAAGCTGCCGAAGCCGCGGATCTCGATGCGGTGGCCGCTCAACAGACTCTGCGTCATCGCATCGAGGATCATCTTCACCGCGTACTCGGCATCCTTCGCCACCAGCTGCGGGTAGCGCTGGGCGAGGCGCGCGATCAGTTCCGACTTGGTCATCGATCCATCCCCCTGAATCTTCCCCTAGCCTCGTCGTGCCTCTACTTCTCCGAACCGCCCTTGTCCAGCTTCGCGCGGAGCAGCGCGCCGAGATTGGTGGCGCCGGCGCTCGCCGCTGCGTTCTCGGTCCTCAGCTGCTTCATCGCATCGCTCTCCTCGGAAAGGTCCTTCGCCTTGACGGAGAGGTTGATCGAGCGGTTCTTGCGGTCGACGTTGATGATCATCGCCTGCACCGTGTCGCCTTCCTTCAGGTGCTTGGTGAGATCGTCGACGCGGTCGCGCGAGAACTCGGAAGCGCGCAGGTATCCCTCGACGCCGCCGATGTCGACCACCGCGCCCTTGGCATCAACCGTTTTCACCTGGCCTGAGACGACGCTGTTCTTCTCGTGGCTCGCGATGAAGTTGGTGAATGGATCGCCTTCGAGCTGCTTCACGCCGAGCGAGATGCGCTCGCGCTCGACGTCGATTGAGAGCACCACGGCTTCGAGATCTTCGCCCTTCTTGAAGTTCTTGACCGCTTCCTCGCCCGCGGTGTTCCAGGAGAGGTCGGAGAGATGCACCAGCCCGTCGATGCCGCCGGGCAGGCCGACGAACACGCCGAAATCGGTGATCGACTTGATCTGGCCTTTGACCTTGTCACCCTTCTTGTACTCGCGTGCAAAGTCTTCCCACGGATTCGGCATGCACTGCTTCATGCCGAGCGAGATGCGGCGGCGATCTTCGTCGATCTCGAGGATCATTACCTCGACTTCGTCGCCGACCTGCACGACCTTCGACGGATGGACGTTCTTGTTGGTCCAGTCCATCTCGGAGACGTGCACCAGGCCCTCGATGCCGCTCTCCACTTCGACGAACGCACCGTAGTCGGTGAGGTTCGTAACCTTGCCGAAGAGACGCGTGCCCTGCGGGTAGCGGCGAGCAATGCCGACCCAGGGATCTTCGCCGAGTTGTTTGAGACCGAGGGAGACGCGGTTCTTCTCCGCGTCGAACTTCAGGACCTTGGCCGTCACCTCGTCGCCTACGTTCAGCACCTCGGACGGATGCTTCACGCGCCGCCAGGCGAGGTCAGTGATGTGCAGGAGGCCGTCTATGCCGCCGAGGTCCACGAACGCACCATAGTCGGTGATGTTCTTGACGATGCCCTTCACGGTTGCACCTTCCTGCAGCGAGGCAAGAAGCTGCTCGCGCTCGGCACCCGCCGTCTCCTCAAGCACGGCGCGGCGCGACACAACGACGTTGTTGCGCTTGCGGTCGAGCTTGATGACCTTGAAATCCATTTCCTTGCCCTCGTACGGCGTCGTGTCTTTCACCGGACGAAGATCGACGAGCGAGCCCGGCAGGAACGCGCGGATACCCTTCGTCATGACGGTGAGGCCGCCCTGCACCTTGCCGGTGATGACGCCCTTCACCTTCTCGCCGCTCTCGAGCGATTTCTCGAGCTCGAGCCACGCCGCCATGCGCATCGCCTTGTCGCGCGAAAGGCGCGTGGCGCCAAAACCGTCTTCCAGCGCCTCGATCGAGACACTGACGAAATCTCCAGCCTTCACGTCCACCTGGCCGGCGTCATTCTTGAATTCCTCGGCCGGTATCACGCTCTCGGACTTGAGGCCTGCGTTCACCACTACCCAGTTCTCGTCGACCGACAGCACCTCGGCGGTGATGACCTCGCCGATGCGCATTTCCTTCCGGTTGAGGCTTTCCTCGAAGAGCGCGGCGAAGGACTCGCCGCCCGAGGCTTGAGCGGATTTCGACTTCTGGGATTGCGGTGCTGGGGAAATGCTAGCCATTAAGAAAAAACCTTTTCAGTCCGCATCTTGCGACGCGGGTCACGTTGAACAAACGGGTCAGCTTCTGACCGACCCACCCAATTT
>JAFARH010000052.1 GCA_019245555.1 Betaproteobacteria bacterium | reverse complement strand
TGAACGACCGCTTCGAGGGTCTGCAGGTGGACCTGTACCACAGCTTCTACAACCACCAGCAGCAGAACCCGAACGGCATCGCCGACGTCATCGCCGGGCGTGGACTGACGAACCCAAACTTCAAGGTGCCCACCGACGTGAACGACGGCCAGGTGAACGGCGTCAGCATGATCATGGGCAAGAACTTCGCCGACAACAAAGGCAACGGCACGCTGTTCCTCGCCTACAAGAAGGAAAATGCGGTGACCGAAGCGGCGCGCGACTTCAGCGCGTGCTCGCTCAACGCCGGTACCGGCAGTCCGTGGACCTGCGGCGGTTCGTCGACTGCGGCCACCGGCCGTATGACGAACCTGGGCAGCGGCGCTCGCTTCACGCTCGACCAGGGCACGAACGCACCGCGCGCCTTCAACAACGGCCTCGACCTCTTCAACTTCGCGCCGGACAACTACTTCCGCCGGCCGTCCGAGCAGTTCAACATGGCGGCGTTCGCGCATCTCGATATCACCCCGATGGCCCGGGCGTATAGCGAGATCTCGATGCACGACTACCACACGGACGCGGTAATCGCGCCGAGCGGTATCTTCGGCCAGGTGGTACCGCTGTTCGATGCGAACCCGCTGCTCACGCCGGCGTGGAAGGCAGCGTTGGGCGTCCCGGTTGGCGGCAGCGTCAACGCCCTCATCCAGCGCCGTAACGTGGAAGGCGGCGGGCGCGACGACGATCTGCGCCTGACCTCCTACCGCGGCGTCGTTGGCCTGAAGGGTGACCTCAGCAAGGCGTGGAACTACGACGTCTTCCTGCAGAGCGGCAAGGTGCTCTACCAGGAGGTCTACCGCAATGACTTCTCCACCACTCGCACGTTCCGCGCATTGGACGTAATCACCGATCCGGCCACCGGCCTGCCAGCCTGCCGCACGGCAGTCGCCGGCACCGACACAGCATGCGTGCCGTGGAACATCTGGTCCGTGAACGGCGTGAGCCAGGCTGCGTTGAATTACCTGCAGACACCTGGCGTGGCGAACGGCCGGACGGAGCAGACGGTCGTCGGCGGCACGCTGGCCGCCGACCTCGGCGTGTACGGCTGGAAACTGCCGGGCGCCCGCAACGGCATCGCCCTCGCATTCGGCGCCGAGCGGAAGAAAGAGCGGCTGAACCTCGATACCGATACCGAGTTCTCGACGTTCGACCTCGCTGGCCAGGGCGGACCGGTCATCGGCATCCCGAACAAGTCGCTGCAGAACGAAGACATCTACGGCGAACTGCGCCTGCCGATCATCGAGGGCAAGCCGTTCATGCAGACGCTGTCGATCAACATGAGCGGCCGCAAGTCGAACTATTCGACCGGCATCTCGACGGATACCTATGGCCTGGGTCTGGAATGGGCTCCGGTCAGGGCCGTACGTTTCCGCGGCTCGGTGCAGCACGCGGTGCGTGCGCCGAACATCGTCGAGCTCTACCAGGCGAACGGCACGAACCTGTTCGGCATGAACCAGGATCCGTGCGGTACCGCCCCGACCGCGACTGCGGCGCAATGTGCGCAGAGCGGTGTGACAGCGGCGCAGTACGGCAGCGGCCTGCTGACCAACCCCGCAGGCCAGTACAACTTCCTGCAGGGCGGCAACTCGACGTTGAAGGCCGAGACCGCGTCGACCCAGACCTTGGGCGTGGTGCTCACGCCGATCCGCAACCTCACGGCGACGATCGACTACTGGAAGATCAAGGTGGACGACGTGATCTCGAATCCCGACCCGTCGGTCATCGTCAACCAGTGCATCTTCTCCGGCACGAATTGCAACCTGGTGCATCGCGACCCGACTACCGGATCGTTGTGGCTGCCGGGCGGCTTCGTGACGGCGACACTGCAGAACCTCGTGCAGTTGAATAACGCGGGTATCGACGTCAGCGCGAGCTATACCGGCCGCATGGGTTCGATGGGCGGCTTCGGCATTCTCTTCAACGGCAGCTACCTCGAGAAGGCCGAGCTGACGCCCTTCCAGGGCGCGGGCTCATACAACTGCGCGGGCTACTTCGGCACGCCGTGCCAGAGCGTCGTCAATCCGAAGTGGAAGCACAAGCTGCGCGGCACGTGGGCGACCCCGTGGAACGCGGACCTGGCCCTCACCTGGCGGCATATCGACTCGGTCGATAACCTGGGCTTCAACAGCTCGCCGCTGGTTAGTCAGACCGTGAATAACACGGACGCGCACCTGGCTTCACGCGACTACTTCGACATCGCCGCGGCCTGGCAGATCAACAAGACCTGGGCGCTCAGGGGCGGCATCAACAACGTGTTCGACCAGGATCCGCCGATCACCAGCAGCACTGCGCTCGCCTCGCCGTTCGGTAACGGGAACACCGTCCCGCAGACCTATGATGCCCTCGGCCGGTTGATCTTCCTGAACCTGACGATGAAGTTCTGATCCAAGGGTAGTGATATGGGGAAAAGGGGCCACAAGCCCCTTTTCTCTTTTTTGGATGCCCTACAAAGGCATCAATTGCATACGTAATAGGTTAAGCTTCGCCCCCCTTCCAGCATGAGCTACGCCCACCCGCGATCCCAGAGCCGACGGTTGACCGGCGTGGTCATCACCGTGGTGCTGCACATCGCCCTCATTTACGCGCTGATCCACGGCCTCGCCCGCAAGATCGTCGAGATCGTCACGCCGCCCCTCGAGACCAAGATCATCGAGGAGATCAAGCCGCCGCAGCCCGACAAGCCGCCGCCGCCCCCGCCTAAGCTCGAGACTCCGCCGCCGCCGTTCATCCCGCCGCCGGAAGTCAACATCCAGATGCCGGTGCAGATGGCGCCGACCATTACCGCAGTCGCACCTACGCCGCCGCCCAAGCCGGCGCCGATCGTGCCGACGCCGCCGCGCGTGGTAAATACGGCGCCGGTGGTCAACGCCGCCTCCTGCGACAAGCCGGAATATCCACCCGCCGCGCGCCGCGCCAACGAGACGGGGACCGTGCTGCTCAACTTCCTGATCGACGTCGACGGCAAGGTGATCGACAGCAAGGTCGAGCGCTCGTCGGGCTCGCGCCGGCTCGATGAGGCAGCGCGCCAGGGACTCGAGCTCTGCACTTTCAGGCCGGCCACCTCGGACGGCAAGCCGACGCGCGCATGGGCGCGCATCGAATACGTATGGAGACTGGAATAACAGGGAGTTCTATGAGAACGCTAAGAAAGATTTTTCTCGCACTTGCGCTGCTGAGCCAGGTCAGCCCGCTCTTCGCGCAGGCGGCCAAGGACGCAACACCGCCCGCTCCGGCGGCCGGCCCGGCGACGACCGTGGTGGTGCCCTCGCAAGCGCCCTCGCCGCGCGACAACACAGTGGCCTCCGGCGATGCGCTCGAGAATCCCTACGGCATCGAGGCACTCTGGAGGCAGGGCGACTTCGTGGCGCGCGGCACGCTGATCATCCTGATCATCATGTCGATCGGCACCTGGTACATCGGCATCGTCAAGTACATCGAGCAGCAGCGCCTGTTCAAGGACTGGCGCGAGGCCGACGAGAAGTTCTGGGGCGCGAAGGGCGGCGTCAACGCCGGCGCGGCGCTGCTTCGCGAGGACAGCGCGTTCCGCTTCATGGCGGAGGAAGGCGCGATCGCCCTCAAGGACCACTCGGCCATGCCGAAGCAGCAGATCGACCTGAACACGTGGGTATCGATGTCGCTCGACCGCGCGGTCGACGTCATCAACAACCGCCTGCAAACGGGCCTCGCGTTCCTCGCCACCGTCGGCTCGACGGCGCCCTTCGTCGGCCTCTTCGGCACGGTCTGGGGCATCTACCACGCGCTGACCGCGATTGGCATCGCCGGGCAGGCGTCGATCGACAAGGTCGCCGGTCCCGTGGGCGAGGCGTTGATCATGACGGCGCTCGGACTCGCGGTCGCGGTACCCGCCGTGCTCGGCTACAACTGGCTCGTGCGCAGGAACCGCGTCGGGATGGAGGAAGTGCGCCGCTTCGGCAGCGGCCTTCAGATGACGCTCCTCGGCGGCGGCCACACCGTGCACAAGGTGGTCTGACATGGCAATGCAGGTCGGCGGTGCCGAAGACGATGATCTGAACTCGCAGATCAACACCACGCCGCTGGTCGACGTGATGTTGGTGCGGCTCATCATCTTCCTCATCACGATTCCGGTGGTGGTGCAGAACGTGCCGGTCGAATTGCCGAAGGAGCGCAACCTTCCGACGCAGACCAAGCCCGAGAACATCGTCATCGCGATCGACCGCGACGGCAATACGTTCTGGAACAACCAGTTCGTCGATGACGCGGCGCTCTTCAAGCGCCTGAAGGAAGTCGCCGTGCGCATACCGCAGCCGGAAGTGCACATCCGCGGCGACCGCGAAGGTCGCTACGAGTTCGTCGGCCGCGTGGTGTACGACTGCCAGCGCGCCGGGATATTGAAGATCGGCTTCATCACCGAGCCGCCGCCACGCTTCGGCGGCGGCTGACGGGAGACAAGCATGGCAATGACTGTCGGTAAATCGGGCAAGGACGCCGAGGTAATGGTGGACATCAACACCACGCCGCTCATCGACGTGATGCTGGTGCTGCTCATCATGCTGATCATCACCATTCCGATCCAGACGCACGCAGTAAAGCTCAACATGCCGGTCGGCAAGCCGCCGGAGTCCACCATCAAGCCTGAGGTCGTCACGATCGACATCGACTTCGACGGCACGATCATCTGGAATGGCGAGACGCTTTCGGGCCGTCCTCAGCTCGAAAGCCGCATGCGGGCCGCCGCGGCCCAGCCCGACCAGCCGGAGATCCACCTGAGGCCGAACAAGCTCGTGAAGTACCGCAACGTCGCAATGGTCCTCGCCTCGGCGCAGCGCCTTGGCCTCACCAAGGTCGGCATCATCGGGCACGAGCAGTTCGTCAAATGAAGCTGCGCGCCCTCGTTTTAGCGTTAGCCGTCGCGAGCGGCACTGCGCTGGCACAGGACAAGTCGCAAACCGTCCGCCCCGAAGTCGGCAAGCCGCTGCAGGCGGCGATCGACCTCCTCAAGCAGCGCAAGGGCAAGGAAGCGCTCGCGCAGGCGAAGGCCGCGCAAGCGGTGCCGGACAAGACACCCTACGAGACTTACCTCGTGACCCGCGTGCTCGGCCAGGCGGCCTCCGCCGCAGGCGACAACGCCACTGCGGCGAGCGCGCTGGAACAGGCAGCGACCTCCTCTGCGGCGCCGGCAGCCGATCGCCTGTCTTTGCTCGCTGCGGCCGCGGGCCAGTACTACACGCTCAAGCAATACAGCAAGGCGTCGAACGTCGCGACCACGTACTTCCAGCACGGCGGCACCGACAAGTCGATTCGCACAATCTACGTTCAATCGCTCTACCTGGGCGGCAACTACGGCGCGGCCGCGCGAGAGATCGCCTCCGACGTCGAGGAGGAAACTCGCGCCGGGAAAAACCCGGCCGAGGACCAGCTGCAGCTCCTCGCGAATGCCTACCTGCAGAGCAAGGACACCGCGGGCTACGGCCGCACGATCGAGCAGCTGGTCGCCGCCTATCCCAAGCGCGAATACTGGCTCTCGGCGATCGACAACGTCGTGCGCCGCTCAGGGTTCAACGACCGCCTGCAGATCGATGTCTTCCGGCTGAGGAGCGAAGTCAACGGCATGCAGCGCGGCGCCGACGATTATCTCGACTACGCGCAGCTCGCGCTGATCGAGGGATTCCCGACCGAAGCGGCGCGCGTCATCGACAGGGGATACCAGGCGGGGCTGCTGGGCACCGGCGCCGACGCTGCTCGGCACAAGCGCC
>JAFARH010000095.1 GCA_019245555.1 Betaproteobacteria bacterium | reverse complement strand
GATGGCCATCATCCCGCCGGGCATGTTCTTGTCGCACCCGCCGACGACGAGCACGCCGTCCATCGCTTGTCCGTTTACGCTCGTTTCGATCGCATCAGCAATGACTTCTCGCGAGACGAGCGAATACTTCATCGCCTCCGTGCCCATGCCGATGCCATCGGTGACGGTCGGCACGCCGAACACCTGCGGCTTGGCCCCCGCTTGCTCGAGCGCTGCCATGGCACGGTCGATGAGCGGTTGGATACCGGCGTTGCAGGGGTTCATGGTGGAGTGGCCGTTCGCCACGCCGACGATGGGCTTGTCGAAATCGTTATCGCCGAAACCGACGGCGCGCAGCATCGCGCGGTTTGGCGAGCGCGCGACACCATGGGTGATGAGCTTGGAGCGGCGGTTGTAGGTAGGCATGCGGGAATTTTCGCCCCGCGCCGACCGCCCGAGCCAATGCAATCGGCATCCTCGTGTAATACCCTACGGGTATGAATCTCCCGGATTTGCGCCAGCTACGGTATTTCGTAGCCGTGGCCGAGCGGTTGCATTTCGGGCGCGCGGCCGAGGCGTTGCACATCTCGCAGCCGCCGCTTTCGCGTGCCATCCGGGCGCTGGAGGAAGACCTCGGTGTGCCGCTTTTTCACCGCACGCGGCGCCGCGTCGAGCTGACGCCGCAGGGTGCGCGGTTGCTCGAGGAAGCTAGGCGGCTCACCGGCCAACTCGAGCGTACGGTCCACGACCTGCGCGCAATGACGGTAGGCGGCAATGCGCGTCTGCGCATCGGCTTCGTCTCGCTAGCCGACTATGGGGTGCTGCCGGGTCTGCTCAAGGCCTACAAAAGCGCGCAGCCCGGTGTTCGCCTCGCGCTACGCGAAATGCTGTCTCCGGACCAGGCCGCGGCGCTTGCGGGGGGCGAACTGGATTTCGGTCTGCTCCTGCCGCCCGTGGCCCGCGCCGGCCGCCTCGAGCACCTGGTCGTGCAACGCGCGCGCTTCGTCCTGGCGCTGCCGGCGAGGCATCGCCTGGCCGCCGGTGCGGGCAAGCTCGCCCTGCGCGAAATGGCGGGTGAGCCGTTCGTCACCATTCCGAGGCAGATTGCGCCGCGCTTGTACGATATCGTCGCGCAACTGGCCGCGCAGGCCGGCATTTCCCTCAACATCGCCCAGGAAGCGATCCAGATGCAGACAGTGGTGAGCCTCGTGTCGAGCGGGCTCGGCGCGGCAATCGTACCGGCGTCGGTCGCCAATCTCGGCCGACGCGGCGTCGTGTACCGCGAGCTCGCCGACCGCCATCCGCGCCTCGACGTCTGGCTTGCATGGCGCAAGGAAATGATCGATGCCGGCGGGCGCGAATTCATCTCGCTCGCCCGTAGCCTCGCTTCCTAGCCATGCTCGTTCATCCGGACATAGATCCCATCGCGATATCCATCGGCCCGCTTGCCGTGCGCTGGTACGGTCTCATGTACCTCCTCGGCTTCGGCGCCGCATGGTGGCTCGGTCTGCGGCGCATCGATAAAGGCCTAGCGCCAGTCAACCGCAAGCAGTTCGACGATCTCGTATTCCTGGCCGTGCTCGGCGTGATCCTCGGCGGGCGCCTCGGCTATGTATTTTTCTACAAGCCCGGCTACTACATAAGCCATCCGCTTGAGATCTTCGCTGTCTGGCAGGGCGGCATGTCCTTCCATGGCGGTCTTCTCGGTGTGATGCTCGCCATGGGTTTCGCGGCGTGGCGCCATCGCATCGCGTACCTAGGCATCATGGACTTCGTTGCGCCGCTCGTGCCGCTCGGCCTCGCCGCGGGCCGCATGGGAAATTTCATCAATGGCGAGCTCTGGGGTCGCGTGACCAGCGTGCCCTGGGGCATGGTCTTCCGCAACGCCGGCGACCTGCCGCGTCATCCCTCACAGCTCTACCAGTTCGCGCTCGAGGGGCTGACTCTCTTTGTGATCCTCTGGTGGTTCTCCTCCAAGCCGCGGCCGCGTGGACAAGTGTCCGCGCTCTTCCTCATCGGCTACGGATCCCTGCGCTTTATCGCCGAATTCGCGCGCGAGCCCGATGCCTTCCTCGGCTATCTCGCCTTCGGCATGACGATGGGGCAGTGGCTGTGCCTGCCGATGATTCTCGGCGGCATCCTGCTGTGGCTATGGAGCTCTAAGCGCCGTCTCTAGCAGCCGGGCCACGTGTAGCGGTTTGCGGCCGGTGCCATCAAGGATCTGTTGACGGCAGCTGGTGCCGTCCGCCACGAGCATCGCCTGAGGCGCATTACGCACAGCGGGCAGGAGACTCAGCTCCGCCATCTTCATCGACACGTCGGCATGCTCGGCCTCATACCCAAAGCTTCCCGCCATGCCGCAGCAGCTTGTCTCCACGGTTTGCACTTTCAAGCCGGGAACCATCCCGAGGACCTTTTGCACTGCGGGCATGCCATCGAATGCCTTCTGATTGCAGTGCCCATGCAGCACCACTTCCTGCTCGAGCTTGCCGAAGCTGAGGCGGCCCGGCTTCTGCGCGAGGAATTCCTCCAGCAGGAAGGAATTCTTGGCGAGACCCTCTGCCCCTTTCATGAGCACGGTGAACTCATCGCGGAGTGAATAGAGGCACGACGGCTCCAGGCCGATCACCGGCACGCCGCGCGCGACTGCTGGCCCAAGCACGTCGAGCATGCGCCGCGCCTCGCGCTTCGCCTCCTCGACCATGCCGACGGAAAGGAATGTCCGCCCGCAGCACAGCTTTTCCGGTATCTGCACGCGATAGCCGGCCGCTTCGAGCACTGCTTTCGCTGCACGAGCGTTTTCGGGCTCGAAGTAGCGATTGAACGTATCGAGGAAGAGGATCACATCGCCTTCGGCGTCGCCGCGATCGCGGAAGAAGTCGGTCCGCCAGCGCGGCATTGGCCGCGCCGCAAATCCGATGGCGCGTTTGGCGAGCCCGGACACAAAATTCGCGAGCGGCGCCAGGCGTGCTGCGAAGGGCGCATAACGCGGCAGATAAGCGATCGCACGATCGCGGGTGCTGTGTCCGTGCAAGGCCTTGTAGTACGCAAGGAATTCGATCTTCATGCGCGCCATGTCGACGCCGGTGGGGCATTCGCGCTTGCAGCCTTTGCACGAGACGCAGAGATCGAGCGCGTCCTTCACCGCTTCGTCGCCCTCGGTGCCGAGCTGGCCCGAGAGCGCGAGACGCAGGATATTGGCTCGACCCCGCGTAAGATGAATCTCGTCGCGCGTCGCCCGATAAGACGGGCACATCGTGCCGGCGTCGAACTTGCGGCATTGGCCGTTGTTGTTGCACATCTCGATGGCCTTGTCGTAGCCGCCCCACTCGCTCCAATCGAGGACGGTTTTCGGCACAGTGGTGTGGTAGCCGGGTTTGAAGCGGAACAGCGAGCTGTCGTCCATCTTCGGCGGATCGACAATCTTTCCGGGGTTCATCAGGCCGCGCGGATCGAGCCAGGATTTGATCTCGCCGAGCGCGGCAGTGAGACGCGGCCCGAAGAACGGGGCGATCCACTCCGAGCGCACAAGACCATCGCCGTGCTCGCCCGAATAGGCGCCCTTGTACTCCTTGACCATGGCGCAGGCTTCTTCGGCGATCGCGCGCATCTTCTTCGCGCCGTCGCACCGCATGTCGAGGATGGGGCGCACGTGCAGTGTGCCGACGGAGGCGTGTGCGTACCAGGTGCCCCGCGTGCCGTTCCTCTCGAAGACGCGCGTCAGGCGTTCGGTGTACTCCGCGAGATGTTCGAGCGGCACCGCGCAGTCCTCGATGAAGGACACGGGTTTCCCATCGCCCTTCATCGACATCATGATGTTGAGGCCGGCCTTGCGGACTTCCCATATCTCGCGCTGCAGCTTGGCATCAGTGACCTCGACTACCGATCCGGGTAGCCCGAGATCGCCCATAAGCTGCACGAGGTCCTTCAGCCGGCCGACGCGTTCATCAGCGAACTCGACGAGGAGGATCGCATCGGGATCGCCCTTAATGAAGGCGTTGACGGTCTTCTCGAATGCGGGGTTCTCGCGCGCAAGGCCAATCATCGTGCGGTCGACTAGCTCGACCGCGGTCGGGCCGAGCTTCACGATGTGCTGCGTGAACTCCATCGCCTTGTAGAACTTCGGAAAGTGGCAGACGCCGAGCGAGCGCTTCTCCGGCAGCCGCGAGAGCTTGAGGTGCAGCCGCTCAGAGAACGCGAGCGTGCCTTCCGAACCGACAAGCAGATGCGCCGCGTTCGCATGCGGCGGCCCGAGGTGATCGAGGTTGTAGCCCGCTACCTTACGCAGGACTTTGGGAAAGCGCGCCTCGATCTCGGCTTGCTCGCGTCGGTATAGGTCCTGCAGCTTGCGGACGAACTCCTGATAGGCGGGCGCTCCGCCCGTGTCACCCATCGGGCCAAACTTCCAGCGCTCACCGGCCACCGTGCACGCCTCGATGGCGAGCACGTTATGAACCATGTTGCCGTAGGCGATCGAGCGCGAGCCGCAGGAGTTGTTGCCCGCCATGCCGCCGATCGTGGCCTGCGCACTCGTCGAGACGTCGACCGGGAACCAATAGCCCTTCGCGCGTAGGGCTGCGTTCAACTGATCGAGCACGACACCGGGTTGCACGATCGCGCGCGCGCCATCGACCTCGAGAATGCGGTTCAGATACTTCGTGCAATCGATGATCAGCGCCTCGCCGACCGCTTGGCCGCACTGCGAGCTGCCCGCGCCGCGCGGC
>JAFARH010000169.1 GCA_019245555.1 Betaproteobacteria bacterium | reverse complement strand
AGGAACGCGACTTTCGCCATCGTTTTGTCTCCTAACGGTTTTCTCTAGAGTTGACAGCGCCGGTCAACGGAACCACAATCATGGACGTTTATACAGTATCCGGTGTTGGCCCAGCGCCTTTAGCGAAATGAGCTGCCGTTAGATGCCGACAACCCAAAAGAAGAGGTACAGACGCAAATGGATGACAACAAGTCTAAGGCATTAGCCGCCGCGCTCTCCCAGATCGAGAAGCAGTACGGCAAGGGCTCCATCATGAAGATGGATGCCGAGGCGGTGAAGGACATCGAGGTCGTCTCCACCGGTTCGCTCGGCCTGGATCTCGCTCTCGGCGTCGGCGGCCTGCCGCGCGGCCGCGTGGTCGAGATCTACGGTCCGGAATCGTCGGGCAAAACCACCCTTACGCTTCAGGTCATCGCCGAAATCCAGAAGCTTGGCGGCACGGCGGCCTTCATCGACGCCGAAAACGCCCTGGACATCACTTACGCCGCCAAGCTCGGCGTGAAGACGGAAGACCTCCTGATCTCACAGCCGGATACGGGCGAGCAGGCGCTGGAAATCGCCGACATGCTCGTGCGCTCGGGTGCGGTCGACGTGATCGTCATCGACTCGGTCGCCGCGCTCACACCGAAGGCCGAGATCGAAGGCGAAATGGGCGAGCCGCAGATGGGCCTGCAGGCGCGCCTCATGAGCCAGGCGCTGAGAAAGCTCACCGCCAACATCAAGCGCACCAACACACTCGTCATCTTCATCAACCAGATCCGCATGAAGATCGGCGTCATGTTCGGCAACCCCGAGACCACCACCGGTGGCAACGCGCTCAAGTTCTATGCATCGGTGCGCATGGACATCCGGCGCATCGGCTCGATCAAGAAGGGCGACGAGGTGGTCGGCGCCGAGACGCGCGTCAAGGTGGTGAAGAACAAGGTCGCGCCACCATTCAGGCAATCCGAGTTCGACATCATGTACGGCGAGGGCATCTCGCGCGAAGGCGAAGTGCTCGAGATCGGCGTCAACCTCCAGGTGCTGGAGAAGTCGGGCGCCTGGTACATCTATAACGGCGATCGCCTCGGCCAGGGCAAGGACAATGCGCGTGACTTCCTGAAAGAAAACGCCACGCTCGCCAAGGAGATCGAGGCCAAGATCCGCGAGAAAGCGATGGGCGGCGTGTCCTCAGGATCCAATGCGGCTGCGGCCGACAAGGCCGAGGAGCCCGCGGTGGACAAGAAGGTCGAGCACCTGCCGACCCGCAAGCGCGGCGGCAGCACCGCCTAAGCAGTCTTGAAAAGCGAGCGGCCCGACACTCCCGTCGAGCTGAAGGTACGGGCGTTGCGGTTTCTCGTGCGGCGCGAGCATTCGCGAGCCGAGCTCGCGCGCAAGCTCTTGCCGCACGCCGAGTCGCCAGCTTCCATAGAGGACGTCCTGAACGAGCTGGCGATCAAGCGGCAGCTTTCGGACGAACGCTACGCGGAGGTTCGAACGAACTGGCTGGCGCGCAAGTACGGAGCCGCGAAGATCCGTCACGACCTCAAGGCCCATGGCGTCGCCGAAGCCGTGGTCGAGCGAGTCTCCGCCGAGGGCGACTACGATCGCGCCAAGGCAATCGTCGCACGCAAGTACCGTGGAGCGGCGACGACGCGCGAAGAGAAGGCCAAGCGCGCGCGCTTCCTGCAGAGTCGCGGCTTTTCGTACGACGTCATCCGCCGCGTGATCGACGCGGATCCCGAATCGATTTAGCTCCGCGTCTTTTTCTAATCACGCTGTAATCCTGTGCATTTCATGGACGTTCATCTGACTACAGGTCGTTCTGTAGAGGGGAGGTGAACGGAATGGAACAAGCACAAGCATTGGCAGTCGTGCGCTCGCTCGCGAATGGCGTCGATCCGGAGACTGGGGAAGTCTTCCCGCCGGAGAGCGCCTACCAGCGGCCGCTCGTGGTGCGGGCGCTGTACGAAGCAGCGTCCGCGCTCGAGCGCATGGAGCGCTTCGAGCGCCGCAAGTCGCAGATGCCGCCGAAAACCGGCGAGCCCTGGACGGAGGACGAGGATCGCAAGCTCCTCGCCGCGTTCGATGCGGGGCGTGCGCTGCAAGAGCTGGCATCGGCGCACGAGAGAACCATGGGAGCGGTGCGCGCGAGACTCTTGAAGTACGGGCGCATCAACGCATAGAGGGCATTACCGGAGCGACTGCAGCGCTCCGGGCTTTTTGTCGCAGTGCAGTAGAATCGGCTGAATGAAGTCCAGCGAGATTCGAACGAGTTTCCTAGAGTATTTCCGCTCGAAGGGCCACACCATCGTCCCTTCGAGCTCGCTCGTGCCGGCCAACGATCCGACGCTCCTCTTCGTCAATTCCGGCATGGTGCAGTTCAAAGACGTTTTCCTCGGCAAGGACAAGCGCTCCTATAGCCGCGCGACGACCGCGCAGCGCTCGCTCCGCGCCGGAGGCAAGCACAACGACCTGGAGAACGTCGGCTATACCGCGCGGCATCACACGTTCTTCGAGATGCTCGGCAACTTTTCCTTTGGCGACTACTTCAAGAAGGACGCGATCGCCTTCGCGTGGGAGCTTCTCACCAAGGTGTACAAGCTGCCGCCGGATCGGCTCTGGACCACGGTCTATCAGACGGACGACGAGGCGTACGACCTCTGGACGAAGATGGTCGGCGTGCCGAAGGACCGTTGCATCCGCATCGGCGACAAGACGGGCGGCGCGAAATTCCAGTCGGACAACTTCTGGCAGATGGCCGACACCGGGCCGTGCGGCCCGTGCAGCGAGATCTTCTACGACCACGGCCCCGGCATCGAAGGCGGACCGCCGGGGTCACCCGATGCCGACGGCGACCGCTACATCGAGATCTGGAACCTGGTGTTCATGCAGTTCAACCGCGATGAGCGGGGCAACATGAATCCGCTGCCCAAGCCCTCGGTCGACACCGGCATGGGTCTCGAGCGGATCGCCGCAGTGCTGCAGGGCAAGCACTCCAATTATGAAATCGATCTCTTCCAGGACCTGATCAAGGCGGCCGCGCGAGAGACGCACCAGAAGCAGACGAAGAGCCCATCGCTCAACGTCATTGCCGATCACATCCGCGCCTGCTCGTTCCTCGTTGTCGATGGCGTGATTCCTGGTAACGAAGGCCGCGGCTACGTGCTGCGCCGGATCATTCGGCGCGCGATCCGCCACGGCTACAAGCTCGGGCAGAAGGAGCCGTTTTTCTATCGCCTGGTGCCCGATCTGGACCAGGCTATGGGCGATGCCTATCCGGAGCTCCGTAGCTCGAAGGAGCGGGTCGCCGATGTCCTCAAGCAGGAGGAAGAGCGCTTTGCCGAGACCCTTGAGAACGGCATGGGCGTGCTCGAGTCCGCGCTGGTCTCCGGCGAGAAGCTCCTCGACGGCGAGACCGTTTTCCGCCTGTACGACACCTTCGGTTTCCCGGTCGACCTCACCGCCGACATCTGCCGCGAGCGCGGCGTGATGATCGACATGGCGGGCTACGAGGCGGCGATGGAGCAGCAGCGCGAACGCGCGCGCGCGGCGTCGAAGTTCTCGATGGCGGCGGGCGTCGAATACTCTGGCGGCAAGACTGTGTTCCATGGCTACGAGAAGCTCGCGCATCAAGGCAAGGTCGTCGCGCTCTACAAGGAAGGCACCCAGGTCAAGAGCCTGAAGAGCGGCGACACCGGCACCGTGGTGCTCGACGAGACGCCGTTCTATGCCGAATCCGGCGGCCAGGTGGGCGACCGCGGCGAGCTCGTCGGCTCGAGCGGCACTTTCGGGGTCGAGGACACGCAGAAGATCCAGGCCGACGTCTTCGGCCACCACGGCACGCTCAAGACCGGCTCGCTCAAGGTGGGCGACCGTGTCGAGGCGCGCGTGAATACGGAGCTGCGCGGCCGCACGATGCGCAACCACTCCGTGACCCACCTTATGCACAAGGCGCTGCGCGAGGTACTCGGGCCACATGTGCAGCAGCGCGGCTCGCTCGTCGACGCGGACAAGACGCGCTTCGATTTCTCGCACAACAAGCCCATGTCGGACGACGAGATCCGCAAGGTCGAGGCATTGGTCAATGCCGAGATCCTGGCCAATACGCCGACGCGCGCGCAGGTGATGCCGATCGAGCAGGCCAAGAGCTCGGGCGCGATGATGCTCTTCGGCGAGAAGTACGGCGACGAGGTGCGCGTGCTCGATATCGGCTCGTCACGCGAGTTCTGCGGCGGGACGCACGTCGCCCGGACGGGGGACATTGGCCTATTCAAGATTTACTCGGAAGGCGGCGTAGCGGCCGGCATCCGGCGCGTCGAGGCCACCACCGGCCTTACCGCGCTCGGGCTGGTCAATACACAGCTCGCGGAATTCCGCGAGGTTGCTCGCCAGCTGCGAGCGCAGCCTGGACCGGGCAATGCCGAGAAAGCCGCGGCGCAGTTGCTGGAAGAGAAGAAGGCGCTGGAAAAAGAGATCCAGCGGATGCGCTCGAAGCTCCTCTCTGGGCAAGGCACGGACCTGAGCTCGCAGGCGATCGAGGTGAAGGCGAAGGACGGGCAGGTGATGCGCGTCCTCGCCGTGACGCTAGACGACGCTGACCCGAAGACGATGCGCGAGACCGTCGATCGCCTGAAAGACAAGCTCAAGTCGGCGGCGATCGTCCTTGGTGCGGTGAACGACGGCAAGGTATCGCTCATCGCCGGCGTGACCAGCGATCTCACCGGCAAGGTGAAGGCAGGGGAGCTCGTGAACTACGTGGCGCAGCAGGTCGGCGGCAAAGGCGGCGGCCGCCCCGACATGGCCCAGGCAGGCGGCACGAACCCGGCGGGCCTGCCGGGGGCGCTGCAGTCGGTGAAGTCCTGGGTCGAGAGCCGCGTCTAGTTACTGAAAGCCGATCTTCTGGCGGCGGCCTGAGCGTCCCGGCTGGACATCGTCCGGGCTGACTTCGGCGCGGCCGGCAAGCTTCGCATTACCGAAAGCCGATTGCACGGCGCGGCGCATCTCGCGCGGCGGCAGCCCCGCGAGTCTGTCGAGCGCGGAATCGCTGAGCGACTCCGGGAACTGCCGGCCCCAGTCGTGCGCATTGCGCACTTCGCTGTAGATGGTGCGCGCGATGCGGAGCGATCCGGCCTCGTCCGGCGCGTCGATTTCGTAGACAGTCAGGCGGTTGACCAGCGGCTCCGGGATGCGCGTTGCATCGTTTGCCGTGGCGAGCCATACCGCGCCCGACGCGTCGATCGGCAGCTCGACGAATTCGTCCACGAACCGCGTCGAGGTCTCGACTTCCAGGAGCTCGTAGAGCGCACCGAGCGGGTCGTACTGGCCGTCGGAGCTCGCCTTGTCGATCTCGTCGACCACGATCACCGGGTTCGCGTACTCGCCGTTCAGGAACGTATCGAACACCTTGCCCGGCTTCGCGTTCTTCCATTGCGACGAGGCGCCCGAGAGCACCCAGCCGGCGGTGAGCGAGCTCATGGGCACGAAGCCGAAGCCAGTGCCGAGGAGCTGCGCGAGCTTGCGCGCGAAGTGCGTCTTGCCGATGCCCGGCTCGCCGAGCAAGAGCATCGGCGGCAACTCGATCGAATCGTTGGAGTCGACACACAGTGCGAGATGCTTGCGGATGTCTTCCAGCACCTCGGTGAAGTTCGGCAGCTCGTGGAACAGAGCTTCCATCTCCGGCAGCGCGGAGGGCTTGACCGTAAAGCGCTGGCCGCCGAGGCGCACCATCTTCTCGTAGATCGCGCGCAACGCCTCGTTCGCCGAAGGGGGCAATTCCTGCAGCGCTTTTTCTACTGCGGGAACTTCGTAGACGTCCTTGAAGCCCGCGATCGGAATCGTCACCGTTGTCGACATGAGCTACCTCTCATCGCTTCTTATTAGGCGGTGCGCCGGTGAAAAAAGTAGCATGACGCCCTAGTCCAAGCAAACCGTGCGCCTAGCAGAGGCGCTGCCTGAGTGCCAATTCGATAGGGGTCGCATGACAACTACAACGCGCGAGCAGTTGAACAGTTACGGCGCGCCGTACCTGCCGGGTCATCTGGGCGTGGAAATCCTCACGCTCTCCAAGGGCCTCGTGGAAAGCCGCATGTCGGTCGCAAAGCACGTCATGGCGCCGAATGGCTACCTGCACGCGGCGTCAGTGGTCGCGCTCGCCGATACCAGCTGCGGCTACGGTTGCCGCGCGGCCCTTCCGGAGGGCGCGACGGGCTTCACCACCATCGAGCTGAAGGCCAATTTTCTCGGCACCGCCCGCGATGGCGCGATCGTTTGCCGCGCCACGCCAACTCACCTCGGGCGCACGACTCAAGTCTGGGATGCGCTGGTGAGTGTCGAAGGCAGCGACGTCCGCATCGCCGCCTTCCGCTGCACGCAGATGGTGCTCTGGCCGAAGCCGAAGGCCTAGCTCAGTGCGTGGGGACGCTGGGGTCGCCTGGAGTGAGCGCCCGCTGGTCCTTGACGTCGATCCCGAACTCGCGTGCCTTCTGATAGTGCAGGATTGACTCCTGAAGATCGCGCGGCAGCGTCCGCGTGTTGTCCCGGTCGTAGAGTTCGCCTAGCCGCAGATCGGCCAGCGGATGCCCGAGGCGGGCCGATTCGATATAGGCCTTGATGGCAATCGGCATGTCGCCCTTCTTTTCGGCTGCGAGGCCATCCACATAAAGCGCCTCGCCTTTACGCAGCGACGCCACTTCACGGTCGACAACCTCGCGCTTATAGGAGAGAACGGTCGCTTCGTCTGGAATGGTCAGCTTGGCCCCCGGCAGCAGCCGATCCTTGGTCCGAACTGAGAACGCATTCGGATTGCGCCGTACGATCGCGTACAGCATCTGATTTTCTGTCGCTTTCGGATACCGCACCTTCTGTGCGATCGTGATGATCGTCTCACCCTTGCCCACCGTGTAGACGACAGGCGCCGGTGCCTT
>JAFARH010000070.1 GCA_019245555.1 Betaproteobacteria bacterium | reverse complement strand
GACGGCGTTATCTAATGCTTGCGTTTGTCCTGCGATGGAGTGCGATCGATTCGGGCAGCCGCACATTGAGCGAACCGCTTGCCGAGGCGCATCATCGTAGCGTCCTAAGTCTCGTGGGATCACTACGCCATTCGGCAAGGAGGAGTTATGTCGGAAGAAGTCGAAAAACTACGAGTAACCAAAGCGTTCTCATTGGCCTTTTGGGGGTTCGCTGGCGCGCTAGCACTAGCGACTTTATTGGCGCTCAAGGGAGGGTTTGAATCCAAAGATATAACTGCGATAGTCGGCATTTTCACGACGTTGCTCGGAAGCCTCGTGGGAACGCTGATAGGAATCCACGCGGGATCGCAAGGCAAAGAGCAAGCGGAGAAAAGAGCAGATGAAGCGAAAAAGACCGCCGATCGTTTGCAGGGGCAGATGACAGCGTTAACAGCGAGCACCAGCGACGATGTGGTAAAGGCCGCAATAGCTGAATTCCCTCAGTTCTTTTCCTGAATGACGGTGGAACATCGGTGATTCACGGGGCGCGTCGCAGTCTGGTCCGCTCGCGATAGCTAACAGGACCATAACGGAGCCACGGACGAACTCAGCGGCGAGCACATGCTCGGACTGGGACAACGACTTAATTTATTGGCTCCCCGACCAGGGCTCGAACCTGGGACCTGCGGATTAACAGTCCGTCGCTCTACCAACTGAGCTATCGGGGATTTGAATTGAAGGGCGCGATTCTACCGCAGCCCGAACTACTTTATGACGGCAGCGATGGCCTCGGCGACGTAATCAATGTTTTTCGAGTTCAGCGCAGCGACGCAGATGCGGCCGGTCTCGATGGCGTAGATCGAATAGTCCTTGCGAAGGCGCAGGACCTGATCTTTCGTGAGGCCGGAGTACGAGAACATGCCGCGCTGGGCGATGACGTGGGCGAATTCGGCCTTCGGCGCGCGCTCCTTGATCTTCGCGACGAGGTCGAGGCGCATGCGTTTGATGCGATCGCGCATCGCGCCGAGCTCCTGGTCCCACATCGCGCGCAGTTCTGGCGAGGCGAGCACCGTCGCCGCGAGCTGGCTGCCGTGCGTCGGCGGATTCGAGTAGTTGGTCCGAACGATACGCTTCAGCTGCGAGAGGACGCGAGCGGACTCCTCGTCGCTCGAGGTCACGATGCTGAAGGCACCCACGCGCTCGCCGTAGAGCGAGAAGGACTTGGAGAAGGAGCTCGACAGGAACACCGGGCTCATTGCCTCGCCGAAGAGGCGCGCGGCATATGCATCTTTGTCGAGGCCGTCGGCGAAGCCCTGGTAGGCGAGGTCGAGGAACGGAATCAGTCCGCGCTTCTGCACCACGGCGAGCACTTCTTTCCATTGGGGCTCGGTGAGATCGACGCCCGTCGGGTTATGGCAACACGCGTGCAGGACGACGATCGCGCCCGCCGGGAGCTTGTTCAGCCCGTCGAGCATGCCGCGGAAGTCGAGACCCTTGGTCTTCGGGTCGTAGTACGGGTAGTTCTTCACCGTGAAGCCGGCGGCTTCGAAGAGCTGCCGATGGTTTTCCCAGCTCGGGTCGCTGATCCAGACTTCGGAGGAAGGGGTGATCTGCCGCAGGAAATCCGCGCCGATCTTCAGGCCGCCGGTACCGCCCAGCGCCTGGACGGTGACAACACGCTTTTCCTTGTTCAGCCGCGACTCTTTACCGAAGACGAGCTCCTGTACGGCGCGGTCGTAAGCGGCGAGACCGTCGATCGGCAGGTAACTAAAGGGCGGGGCGGCCTTCAGGCGTTCGGCCTCGGCTCGCTTCACGCACTCGAGGACTGGCACCTTGCCGTTGTCGTCGTAATAGACGCCGACGCCGAGATTCACCTTCTTCGGATTCGTGTCCTTTACGTACTGCTCGGTAACGCCAAGGATCGGATCGCTCGGCGCCATCGGCACCGTGGACAACAAAGAGGGTGAATGAGGAGCGTTCATCGTCTAAAATGGTGGGTTTCGCACTGCAACATCTGCATTCTACCGTGGCCCTCACGTTCCCTAACAGCCCCTTCCGCCTCGCCGAGCTCTTTCCGCCGTCGGGCGACCAGCCTGAGGCCATCGCGAAGCTCGTCGAAGGCATCGAGGACGGGCTCGCGTTCCAGACGCTGCTGGGTGTAACGGGATCGGGCAAGACTTTCACGATGGCGAACGTCATCGCGCGCCTCGGACGACCGGCGCTGGTGCTCGCGCCGAACAAGACGCTCGCCGCACAGCTCTATGCCGAGTTTCGCGAGTTCTTCCCCGAGAACGCGGTCGAGTACTTCGTCTCGTACTACGACTACTACCAGCCAGAGGCGTACGTCCCGGCCCGCGATCTCTACATCGAGAAGGACTCGTCGATCAACGACCACATCGAGCAGATGCGGCTTTCGGCAACGAAGTCGCTGCTCGAGCGGCGCGACGTAGTAATCGTGGCAACGGTATCCGCCATCTACGGTATCGGCGATCCGTCCGAGTACCACGGCATGATCCTGCACCTGCGGCAGGGCGAGAAGCTCTCGCAGCGCGACGTCCTCGCGCGCCTCGTCGCCATGCAGTACACGAGGAGCGACCTGGATTTCCGGCGCGGCACCTTCCGCGTGCGTGGCGACGTGATCGACGTTTTCCCGGCTGAGCATGCCGAGCACGCGGTGCGCATCTCGCTCCTGGACGACGAAGTCGAGAGACTGGAAGTCTTCGATCCGCTGACCGGCCGGGTCCAACACCCAATGGCGCGCTTCACCGTCTATCCGTCGAGCCACTACGTGACGCCGCGCGAGACGACTCTGCGCGCGATCGAAGCCATCAAGGTCGAGCTGCGCGAGCGGATCCAGTTCTTCCAGGACGCGGGACGCCTGGTCGAGGCGCAACGGATCGAGCAGCGCACCCGCTTCGATCTCGAGATGCTCGCGGAACTCGGCTTCTGCAAAGGGATCGAAAACTATTCGAGGCACCTCTCCGGCCGCGCGCCGGGGCAGCCGCCGCCGACCCTGATCGACTATCTGCCGCCCGATGCGCTCATGATCATCGACGAGAGCCACGTCACAGTCCCGCAGCTTGGCGGGATGTACCGAGGCGACCGCTCGCGGAAGGAAAATCTGGTGGAGTACGGGTTCCGGCTGCCTTCGGCGCTGGACAACCGT
Source organism: Betaproteobacteria bacterium (assembly GCA_019245555.1). Taxonomy (GTDB): domain Bacteria; phylum Pseudomonadota; class Gammaproteobacteria; order Burkholderiales; family SG8-39; genus SCGC-AG-212-J23. Next base: position 861 of record JAFARH010000070.1, on the reverse strand, counting down.
CCGCTGCGGTTCGATGAATTCGAGAAGGTGGTGCGGCAGACAACGTTCGTTTCGGCGACGCCTGCCGATTACGAGCGCGAGAAATCCGGCGACGCGATCGTCGAGCAGGTCCTACGGCCGACGGGCCTCGTCGATCCGACCGTGATCGTCCGGCCCGCTTCGGCCCAGGTGGACGACCTGTTGGCTGAAATCAACGTCCGGGTGAAGAAGAACGAGCGGGTCCTCGTGACGACGCTGACCAAGCGGATGGCGGAGGAGTTGACCGAGTACCTTGCCGAGCACGGTGTAAAGGTGCGCTACCTGCACTCGGAAGTGGAGACCGTCGAGCGGGTGGAAATCATCCGCGACCTGCGCCTCGGCGAATTCGACGTGCTGGTCGGCATCAATCTGCTGCGCGAAGGCCTCGACCTGCCGGAAGTATCGCTGGTCGCGATCCTCGACGCGGACAAGGAAGGATTCCTCCGCTCCGAGCGCTCGCTCATCCAGACCATCGGCCGGGCGGCGCGACATATCAATGGGACCGCGATCCTGTACGCCGATCAGGTCACTGACTCGATCAAGAGCGCGCTCGCCGAGACGGATCGTCGCCGGGCGAAGCAGGTCGGCTACAACGAAGCTCACGGCATCACGCCGAAGGGCGTGATGAAACGGATCAAGGACCTGATCGACGGCGTCTACGACGCCGAAGCGGCCGAAGACGAGCGGGAAGGGGCACGGTACGAATCAATGAGCGAGAAGCAGCTCGCCCGCGAGATCAAGGCGCTCGAGAAGAAGATGCTGGCGCATGCCAAGAACCTGGAATTCGAGGAAGCGGCACGCGCTCGCGATCAGCTGATGGAACTGAGGAAGAAGGTATTCGGA
>JAFARH010000466.1 GCA_019245555.1 Betaproteobacteria bacterium | reverse complement strand
GTCCGAGTCGATTGAGATGCCGTTGTCGTCATAGACGACGATCAGCTTGCCGAGGCCGAGGGTGCCGGCGAGGGCGCAGGATTCGTGCGAGACGCCTTCCATCATGCAGCCGTCGCCGAGGAAGACGTACGTGTAGTGGTCGACGATCGTGTGCTCTGGCCGGTTGAACTCGGCGGCGAGCAGGCGCTCGGCGAGCGCCATGCCTACGGCATTGGAAATTCCCTGTCCGAGAGGCCCAGTAGTCGTTTCCACACCCGGTGCGCAGCCGCGCTCGGGGTGACCGGGGGTCTTGGAGCCGAGCTGGCGGAAGCGCTTCAGCTCGGACATCGGCAGGTCGTAGCCCGTGAGGTGCAGGACGCTGTAGAGAAGCATCGAGCCATGGCCGTTCGAGAGGACGAAGCGGTCGCGGTCGGCCCAGTTAGGGTTGGCGGGGTTGTGCCGGAGGTGGCGTTTCCAGAGGGCGACGGCGATTTCCGCCATGCCCATCGGCATCCCCGGGTGGCCCGCCTTGGCCGCCTCCACCGCGTCCATCGCGAGCGCGCGAATGGAATTGGCTAGCTCGGCGTCGGTGGCCTTGGCCGTAACGGAGGAATCCATCGGGACGCGCAAATTATACTCAGCGGGTCATGCTCCTCCCCTTCTCGAGCCCAACGGACTACGAGCATTCCGTGAATGCCGGCGCGCCGGAAGAGGCGCACTGGTTTGTCTTCCGCGGCGATGAGCTTCTCGTCGAACTCGGGCCCATGGATCGGCCGAGCGACGACCCGCGGGTCAAGGCGCGCCCCGCCTGGGCGAAGTTGCCGTTGCAGAGAAACCACGATTGGCTGGGGTCCGGGGTACTCCGGACCCTATATCTAGGGCGTCTGGGAGGTCAGCAGCTTTGGGCGGCCGAGCTGCCTGAGAAGGTCGAGCCGCCGGCCGGCATGGCCTGGTCGGGCCTGCGGACGCTCTTTACCGTGCTTGAGGACGCGCACTTTGCCCTCGCCGGACGCGCCCTGCAGCTCGTCGCCTGGGACCGAACGCACCAGTTCTGCGGCCGTTGCGGTACCAAAACCCAGCCCAAAACCGATGAGCGCGTCCGCGTCTGCCCGAACTGCAAGCTATCGGCCTATCCAAGGGTCGCGCCGGCGATCATGGCCCTCGTTCATAGGAGAAATGGCGGTGCGGACGAGCTTCTCCTCGCGAGGAGCCCGCACTTCCCGGCCGGCATGTACAGCGCGCTAGCCGGCTTCGTCGAGCCTGGAGAGTCCCTCGAGCAGTGTCTTGCCCGCGAGGTGAGGGAAGAGGTCGGCGTCGAGGTCAAAAACATCCGCTACTTCGCCAGCCAGTCGTGGCCATTTCCGCATTCGCTGATGATCGCGTTCGTTTGTGAGTGGGTGAGCGGCGAGGTGCGGCCGCAGGAAGCGGAAATCGAGGAAGCAAAGTGGTTCAAAGTATTGCAATTGCCGAAATTACCTAGCAAAATCTCGATCGCTCGGCGACTTATCGATTCAGTTTGTCAAGAGCTGGTTGGAAAGTCGAACGAGCAAATTTAAGTACCTAGGAGGTTTTGCACGAATTGAGCGCGAATGAAGAGCGCTGTGCGCCGCAAGGCGCGGATGAAAGGCGTGGCTGCCGCACGTGGGGCCGCGCCTTCTCGTTTTGGAGGGCAAAAAAATGAACGGTCTGCATCTCATCGGTGACCTCACCGGCTGCCGCTGCGATCCGCAGCTCCTTCTAGACGGCGAGCGCTTTCGCGCGCAATGCCTCGAAATGGTGTCGGCGTCCGGTCTTACGACCATGGACTCGACCTTCCATACCTTCGATGGCGGCGGCTTCACGGGCACCGTAGTACTCGCAGAGTCGCATCTCGCGATCCATACGTGGCCCGAGCGTCAGGGACTGACGCTCGACGTCTACGTCTGCAACTACAGCGCCGACAACTCGGCGAAGGCAAGGAAGCTCTTCGACCTCCTGGTCGAGTACTTCCAGCCGTCTGAAGTCGCCAAGCACGAGATCGACCGCGGCGAGCACCAGCTGATGGAGCCGCTCAGCAACTCGACCGGCTTCTACATCAAGGCGACGCGCCAGCTTGGCGAGTGGCAAACCAAGTTCCAGAAGATGGCGATCTACGAGACGCCGCACTACGGCAAGATCTTCCGGCTCGACGGGTTCAACATGACCTCGGAGAAGGAGGAGTTCGTCTATCACGAGAACCTCATCCACCCCGCCCTGACCGCCCATGCGGCGCCGAAGAAGGTGCTGATCATCGGTGGCGGGGATGGCGGCTCGTCGGAGGAGGCGCTCAAGCATCCGTCCGTCGAGAACGTGACGATGGTCGAGATCGACGCCGACGTGGTGGCGGTGGCGAAGGAGCACTTCCACGCCGTGCATAACGGCGTCTTCGACAACCCGAAGCTCACCGTTCGCATCGACGACGGGATGAAGTTCGTGCGCGACACGCACGAGCGCTTCGACCTGATCGCGCTCGATCTAAACGACCCGGTCGGGCCAGCGGCCGCGCTCTACGCGCTCGAGTTCTTCCAGCAGCTCCGGACGGCGCTCGCGCCGGGCGGGGCGCTAACACTGCACCTCGGCTCGCCGGTGGCACAGCCAGCTCGGGTGGCCGACCTTGCGCAACGCCTGAACAGCGTGTTCCGCATCGTGCGGGTGTACACCATGTACATCCCGCTTTACGGCTCGCTCTGGTCGATGGCGGTGTGCTCGGACAAGCTCGATCCCAAGTCCTTCACGGCGGACGAGATCGATCGTCGCATCGAGGCACGCAAGATGCAGGAGCTGCGCTACTACAACGGCGAAACCCACGAGGGCGTGTTCGCGCTGCCTAACTTCGTGCGCGACCTGGTGACCCCGGCGCGCTTGAAGCAGCCGGCGCGCGGGCGCCGGCTGGGCGTAGTAAGAGCCGCTTCGAAGTAGTCTTCCTGAACGTAAAAAAGGGCGCCTAGGCGCCCTTTA
>JAFARH010000045.1 GCA_019245555.1 Betaproteobacteria bacterium | reverse complement strand
AGTTGCCGTGGCACCTGCCCGAGGACCTGAAGCACCTCAAGCGTCTTACGCTAGGCCACCCCGTAATCATGGGGCGGCGAACGTGGGAATCGCTTCCCAAGAAACCCCTTCCCGGGCGCGACAACATCGTCGTTACGCGCACCGCCGGCTATGAAGCGCCCGGCGCAGCCGTCGCCGCTTCGCTGGACGCTGCACTACTACTTTGCGTTGGCGAAAGCGTGGCGTTCGTCATTGGCGGCGAGCAGCTCTTCGCCGAGTCGCTGCCTACTGCAGCCGGCCTCGTGCTGACGGAGATACATCGCGACTACGAGGGCGACGTCAGGTTTCCTGAGTACGACCGCTCGCGCTGGAGAGCTACCCAGCGCGAGAGCCATACGGCGGCGGATGGGACGACGTTCGAGTTCGTCCTGTACGAACCTGCTACTGCTTAGACTCGAACACCCTCACCTCGGGTAACGGGAAACCATTGAACTGGCTCGCGTAAGCCGTGGTGTAGGCGCCGGCGTTGCGGATGTAGATGAAGTCGCCTTCCTGGAGGTCCGAGGGCAGCGGCTCCTCGCGCATCACGATGTCGACCGAGTCGCAGGTCGGGCCACCGACTGTCCAGGGAACGTCCGGACCCGAGCGATCCGTGCGGATCTTGTACTTCAAGCCCTCGCTCGCCTCGATCACGCCGCCGAAAAGGCCGGCGTCCCAGTGCATCCAGCGCTTGCCGGCACGCGTCGCGGTACCCAGCACGCGGCAGACGAAGTAGCCGGCATCGGAGACGAGGTAGCGACCCGGCTCGGCGATCACCTGAACGTCGTCAGGGAAGGCCTTCAGGCCCTCGTTGATGACCGTGCCGATCAGCTCGATCGATGGAATCGGCTTCACGTGGCGCACCGGGAAACCGCCGCCGACGTTGAGCAGCCGCGGCTTGAGGCCCGCCTTGGCCATATAGTCGAAGAGGTTACGCGCTTTCTCGAGCGCCACGCGCCAGTTCTCCGGATTGCGGCACTGCGAGCCAACATGGAACGTGACGCCAGCCAGGTCGGCACCCATCTTGGCCGCAGCGTTGACGATCTCGCGTGCATCGGTCGCGCCGGCACCGAACTTGCCCGAGAGCGGCCAGTCGCTGCCGATGTTCGGGGCAGCGATGCGCAGGTATTGCTTGGCCGTCGGTTTGACCTCGTGGACGCGGCGGAGCTCGTCCAGGCTGTCGATGACGAACCACTCGACGCCCTTCGCGGCGGCGTAGGTGATCGAATCCCGCGACTTGACCGGATTCGAGAAGAAGATCTCCGCGGCGGGCACGCCGAGGCCGAGGAGCAGGTCGAGCTCTGCTGTGGAGGCAATCTCGAAGCCGCAGCCTTCCTGGATCAGAGCCTTGAGCACGCGACGGTCCGGGTTAGCCTTGACGGCGTAGTGCGGCCGCACGCGCGGCATGGCCGCACGGAAGCGCCGCGCCTTGCCACGCACGATGGCCGTGTCGATGATCAGGAAAGGTCGGGTGTACTTCTGGCTTGCCGCCTGGCGCACGAGCTCGAAGTCGAGGCTGACTTCGGGGTGCGTGTCGAAGAGCTGCTCTTGCGGTTGCTGCCTTGCTACTGCGTTCTGCCTTACTCGTCCGATACTACTCGGAGGGCGATCGCCCATATCTCCAAATCCCCCAAAAAATGGTCAAACGGACCTAGGTTTCAGGAATGTCCCAGCCACACATTGGATGCGAGTTCCTTTGGCTTCTCAGGATGACCTCCTTTCCTCGCAAAAGTTGGTCGCCAAAACTTGAGCGGATTATGGGGCTTTGATTCCGGACGTCAAGACTTTTTTTCGGCTTTTCACGTCGCTTTTACGGTCCCTATAGCGCCCCCTGAGGTGAGCGACCACAACATCTAGTGGTCACGAAAAACCGAAGGGCTAGATACGCTAGATGCGCGGCAGCGTGACGCCTTTTTGGCCCTGGTACTTGCCGCCGCGGTCGCGGTAGGAGGTCTCGCAAGGCTCGTCGGACTCGATGAAGATCACCTGGGCGACGCCTTCATTGGCATAGACGCGGGCGGGAAGCGGCGTCGTGTTGGAAAACTCAAGCGTCACGTGCCCTTCCCATTCCGGCTCGAGCGGCGTGACGTTGACGATGATGCCGCAGCGGGCATACGTGGACTTGCCGAGGCAGATGGTCAGTACGTTGCGGGGAATGCGGAAATATTCCACGGTCCGGGCAAGCGCAAAGGAGTTGGGCGGGATGATGCAGACGTCGCCCTTGTAGTCGACGAAGTTCTTCTCGTCGAACTCCTTCGGATCGACGATCGTCGAATTGATGTTGGTGAAGATCTTGAATTCGGTCGAACAACGGATGTCGTAGCCGTAGCTCGAGGTGCCGTAAGAAACGATGCGCCGCCCGTTCACTTCCTTGACCTGGCCGGGCTCGAACGGCTCGATCATGCGGGCCTGGGCCGCCATGCGCCGGATCCACTTGTCGGATTTGATGGTCATGCTTGCTCCGTAGGCGGGGCATTCTAAACTTGT
>JAFARH010000038.1 GCA_019245555.1 Betaproteobacteria bacterium | reverse complement strand
CGGTCGACGACCTAGAGCTCACCGTGCGCTCGGCCAATTGCCTCAAGGCCGAGAACATCTATTACATCGGCGATCTCATCCAGCGCACCGAGACCGAGCTCCTCAAGACCCCGAACCTCGGCCGCAAGTCGCTCAACGAGATCAAGGAAGTGCTCGCGTCACGTGGTTTGACGCTCGGCATGAAACTCGAAAACTGGCCGCCGGCCGGTCTCGAACACAGGACGTAAATAGGAAACTCACGCCATGCGTCACGGCTCAGGGCTCAGAAAACTCAACCGCACCTCCGCGCATCGCCTGGCGATGCTGCGGAACATGACGGTCTCGCTGCTGCGGCACGAGGAAATAAAGACCACGCTGCCGAAGGCGAAGGAGCTGCGCCGCGTCGCCGAGCCGATGATCACGCTCGGCAAGAAGCCATCGCTCGCGAACCGGCGGCTCGCGTTCGATCGGCTGCGCGACCGCAACATCGTCGAGAAGCTGTTCGACGATCTCGGGCCGCGCTTCGCGAAGCGCAACGGCGGCTACCTCCGCATCCTGAAGATGGGTTTCCGCAAGGGCGACAACGCACCGCTCGCGCTCGTTACGCTGCTCGACCGTCCGGAGACGGACGCCGCTCCGGCGGGCGACGAGCAAGCCAAGGACTCGAAGAAGAAAGCCAAGAAGACCGAACAGGCCGCAGCGGCCTAGAGGTTCTCCTGATCTATACCGTGGGCCACGGTGCGCGTAGCGCCGTGGCCTTCGTCTTTCTGCTGCAAGAAGCTCGCATTTCCACTCTCGTGGACGTGCGCGCCTATCCCGTCTCGCGCCGGCACCCGCAGTTCTCTCGCGACGCTCTGGCCGCATCCCTGGCCGAAGCTGGCATCGCGTACCGCTGGGAGGGCAAGGCGCTCGGCGGCATGCGTACCGGCGGCTACGCGGCGCACATGGAGACGCCGCTATTCCAAGGCGCCGCCAAGGCGCTGATCGGTTCCGATCGCGCATGCATCATGTGCGCCGAGACCAGTCCCGCCGATTGCCACCGCTCGCATATCTCCGACTGGCTGGTGGCGCAGGGCGAGCGCGTCGTCCATCTTATCCAGCCGGGCGAGAGACGCGAGCACGCCGCCCGGCTGTTCTAAGATTCCGCCATGAGGCTCAAGGGCAAGGTCGCCATCGTCGCTGGCGGCGGCGCGAGCGGTTCGGTGCTTGGCAATGGACAGGCGACTGCGATCTTGTTCGCGCGCGAAGGCGCCAAGGTGCTGGTCGCGGACGCGGTCGAGGAGCGGGCACAGGCTACGGTCGACATCATCAAGAAGGAGGGCGGCACCGCCTCCGCGTTGCGCGTCGACGTGTCAAAGGCCGCCGATTGCAAGGCGATGGTGCAGTCGAGCGCTACGGCCGGATCGACATCCTCGACAACAACGTCGGCATCTCCGTGCGCGCCGACGTACTCGAGGTGAAGGAAGAGGACTGGGACCGCGTCATGGCGGTTAACGTGAAGAGCATCGTGCTCTCCGCGAAGTACGCGATCCCCGAAATGAAGAAGGCTGGCGGCGGCTCGATCATCAACATCTCCTCGGTCGCCGGCCTGCGCGCGAACCAGAGCACGCCTTACACGACCTCCAAGGCCGCGATTGTCGGCCTCACGCGCTCGATGGCGGGCGACCACGGCCGCGACGGCATCCGCGTGAATTGCATCCTGCCCGGATTGATCTACGGCCCGATGACCGCGCCGCGCATGGATGAAGAGATCCGCCGCAAGCGCAAGGAAGCCGGCGCGCTCGGCACCGAGGGCACCGGCTGGGACATCGGCTGGGCCGCGGTCTTCCTCGCGAGCGACGAGTCGCGCTGGATCACGGGCGTCGCGCTGCCAGTGGACGCCGGCTTCCTGGTGATGAGCCCGACGACGAACGTCCGGCTCCAGCAGCAGAAGTTCTAGGAAATCAAAATCGCGCGGTAGTCGTTGACGTTGGTACGCGTCGGCCCGGTGACGATCAGGTCGCCGAGCGCCTCGAAGAACCCATAGCTATCGTGCTTCGCCAGCATGGCCTTGGCATTGCGGCCGCGCTTCACGCTGTCAGGCGTGAGGATGGCGCCGGCGTTGTCTTCGGAACCATCGATGCCGTCGGTGTCGCAGGCGATCGCCCAGGCGCCACCCGTTTCGATGCCGAGCGATAGGAGAAACTCGGCGCAGCGCCCACCACGTCCACCTTTGCCGGTGATGGTTACGGTGCATTCGCCACCGGAGATCAGCGCGACCGGTGGCTTCCACGGCGTGCCGTAGCTGCGGATCTCGCGCACCAGCGCGGCCATCGCTTTCGCCACTTCCGACGCTTCACCCGTCACGGTATCGCCGAGGATCACGGGATGCACGCCGACTCTCGCGAACTCGAGGGCTGCCGCCTCGAGCGAGCGGTGCGCGGTGACGATGACCTTGTTCTGCACGTTCCTGAACACGCGGTCGCCCGGTTTCGGCGTTTCATCCTTTGCAGCCTTCAGGCGCTTCGCTACGGAGGCCGGCGGCTTCACTCGGTATCGCGCCAGGATCTCGCGCGCGTCGGCGTAGGTCGTGGGATCGGGCGCGCAGGGTCCCGAGGCGATGTGCGTCGGATCGTCCCCGGTGACATCCGAGATGATGAGCGCTACGACCGGCGCTTTCGACGCTGCGGCGAGGCGCCCGCCGTGGATCGCGGAGAGATGCTTGCGCACCGTGTTCATCTCCTGGATCGCAGCGCCGCTCTTCAGGAGCTGCTGCGTGACTTGCTTTAGATCGGCCATCGGCACATCGGCCGCCGGCAGCGAGAGCAGGCTCGATCCGCCGCCGGAAAGGAGGGCGAGCAGCAGGTCATCGGGGCCGAGCTTCTGGACTTCGCCGAGGATCTCGCGAGCGGCGGATTCGCCCGCTTTGTCTGGCACCGGGTGACCGGCTTCGACGACGCGAAGGCGCTCGGTCGGCACGCCGTGGCCGTACCGCGTGATGGCGAGACCCGAGATGTCGCCGCCCCAATATTTCTCCGTAGCCGCGGCCATCGCTGCGGCCGCTTTGCCGGCGGCGGCGACATAGGTGCGGCCCTTCGGCGCATTCGGCAGATGCGGCGCGACGACCTGAAGCGGATCGGCCGCGGCGACGGCCGCGCGGAAGCTCGCCTCGAGCAGAGCGCGCATCAGATGGCGGTCAGGCTGGCTCGAACTTTTCTTTGCGAGCGTCCGGCCCGAGATTGAAGTAGCGCGGATAGGTCTCGGCGAACACGCGGCGGATCTCGTCGGCGGGCACGTCGGGATAGGTGCCGCGGAATTTCAGGTACTCCATGTGGCGCCGGTTGTCCTCGTCGAAAGGATGAAAAATCGAGTCCTCACGACCGTTGAACTCGAGCGGCTTCACCCGGAACCGCGTGCACATGGCGAGGTTGAACGCCGGCGTCGCCTTGACCCATTTTCCGTCGAGGAAGAGGTCGGTGTAGCCGTGAAACACGAACAGATCGGTGCCCATCTTCGCGGTGAGGGCCGGCGTCGTGAGGTGGTTCTTGACGTCGGCATAGCCAACGCGAGCCTGGATACCGACGACACGAGCACACGCGGCAAGCAGCGCCGCCTTCGGCACGCACCAGCCTTCGCCGCGCTCGAGGCACGTCGAGCCGCGATAAGCGTCGTCCAGCGTGAAGTTCTGGAATGGGTTGTAGCGCACGCCGTCGCGCACCGC